>NZ_JAGPXZ010000610.1:0-3813 GCF_018070305.1 Micromonospora sp. M51
GCCGGACCAGACCGCCTTGAGGATGGTGTGCCAGCCGAGCCGCTGCCCCCGACCGGGCAGCCACAACCCGAGGTTGGTGGCGACCACCACCCCGTCGCCCTCGCCGTTGCCGACGGCCGCCCAGGCCAGCACCCGCTCGTCAGAGGTCAGCGGCGGCCGGTCGGCCGGCGGCAGCTTCGGCTTACGGCTGAACAGTCCCATCTAGAGGCCTCCCGCAGCCTGCTCGCGCAGCGCCCGGGCGTGCTGCTCCAGGGACAGCAGCTCACCGAAGGCGGCGAAGTACTCGTCCTTGTTGTTGACCGGGTTGATCCGTTGGATGCGTGACTTGAGGTCCCGGATCCGGCCGGTCACCGACCCGAACTGCACCCGGGCCATGGTGATCGATACGTAGCGCGGGTCCGGTTCGCCGTCGATCCGCAGCGGTTCGACGGCCAACTCACCGACCAGCGCCGCTGCCGCCAGGTCGTCGCAGGCGTCGCGGACCGACTCGATCCAGACCGCGCCGCCGGTCGCCGACGCGGCACCACCGGCCGCGGCGATGGCCGTACGCACCGCGACGTGCACCGGGTGGCGGTATTCGGTGGCCTCCACCGCGTCGAACATCGGCCCGGCCAGGACCGGCTGCTGGAGGGCGAGTTTGAGCGCCTCCCGCTCGACCATCGACTGTGGGCTGTCCACTGCCGGCTCGGGGCGGGCCGAGGTGGGTCGACCGGCGGGGGCGGCGTCGCGGGTGCCGGGGGACGCGGTGTTGCCGGCGGCGAGCACCGCCCGCTGCACCGGCTCGATCTCCATGCCGAGGTCCATGGCGAGCTTGCGCACGTACTCCGGGCGCTTCTCCCGGTCCTTGAGGCGGGCGACCAGCGGCGCGGCGTGCCGCATCGCCTCGACCCGGCCGTCCACGGTGTCCAGGTCGAAACGACCGATCACGTGGCGCAGCGCGAAGTCGACGAGCGGTTCGCGGCGGGCGACCAGGTCCCGCACCGCCAGGTCGCCCTTGGCCAGCCGCAGATCGCACGGGTCCATGTTGTCCGGGCTGACCGCGATGAAGGTGCGCCCGACGAAACGCTGATCGTCCTCGAAGGCGCGCAGCGCGGCCTTCTGCCCGGCGGCGTCGCCGTCGAAGGTGAAGATGATCTCGCCGGCCACCTCGTCGCTGTCGAACAGGAGCCGCCGCAGCACCGAGATGTGGTCCGCGGCGAACGCGGTGCCGCAGGTCGCCACCGCCGTGGTCACCCCGGCCAGGTGACAGGCCATCACGTCGGTGTAACCCTCGACGATCACCGCCCGCCCCTGCTTGGCGATCTCCCGTTTGGCCTGGTCGATGCCGTAGAGCACGTGCGACTTCTTGTAGATCGGCGTCTCGGGGGTGTTCAGGTACTTCGGGCCGTCGTCGTCGTCGAAGAGCTTGCGCGCCCCGAAGCCGATCACGTCACCGGCGAGGTCGCGGATCGGCCAGAGCAGCCGGCGGCGGAACCGGTCGATCAGGGTGCCGGAGCGGGCCTCCCGGGACAACCCGGCGGTGACCAGCTCCTGGTGGGTGAAGCCCTGCTGGCGCAGGTGCTTGGTGAGCAGGTCCCACCCGTCCGGCGCGAACCCACAGCCGTAGCGCTCGGCGGCGGCCCGGTCGAAGCCCCGTCGGGCCAGGAACTCCCGGGCCGGCCGGGCCCCGGCGGTGCCGAGCTGCGCCCGGTAGAACTCGACGGCGGCGGCGTGCGCGGCGACCAGACGCTGCCGCTGACCCTGCTGCGGGCGGGGCCGCGGGGTGCCCTTGTCGTCCTCGACGTAGCGCAGTTGGATGCCGGCGCGGCCGGCCAGCCGCTCGACGGACTCCACGAAGCTGAGGTGGTCCGCGTCCATCAGGAACTTGATCGCGTCCCCGCCGGCCCCGCAGCCGAAGCAGTACCAGACGTTGCGGGTCGGAGACACGTTGAACGACGGACTCTTCTCGTCGTGGAACGGGCACAGGCCCTTGAGGTTGCCGCCGCCGGCGGACTTCAGGGTGACCGTCTCGGAGATCACATCCCCGATCGAGGTGCGTTCCCGGACCAGTGCGATGTCCTCGTCCCGGATCCGCCCAGCCATTCGCCACCCCCTCCCCGTACATCCTGCCCTGCCGGACCGACGACACGCCGGCCGGGGGACGCCGGTGTGGCGGCGGCCGCTGCCGGCTGGGCGGTTCCGACCCGCGAGCCGGGTCCGCGCGGGGACCATGACCAGATGCGCCGGGTACGGACCCAAGCCCTCCGCCTGCCGAGATGGCTGGCCGGTCTGGTCGGGCTACCCGACCAGACCCCGGGTGCGGACGAGGCCGGGCATCGGCACGCCACCTGGTTGGAACTCTTCCTCGACCTCATCTTCGTGTACGCGCTGGCGGCGGTGGTGGCCCGGCTGGGCGACGAACCGAGCCCGTCGCCGAGGGCGGTGCTGGCCGTGATCGGACTCTTCGTGGTGGTCCAGTGGGCCTGGATGGGGCAGGTCTACTACGACACCCGCTTCGACCCGGACGACGCGCTGCACCGGGTGCTGGTGCTCGTCGCGTTGGTCGGCGCGGGCGCGATGACCCTCGGCGTCGACGAGGTGCCGGAGAGCGTGCTCCTGCCGGTCGGGTACCTGATCGTGCGGGGCGTGCTGCTCCTGCTGTACCTGCGCGCCCGTCCCACCAGCCCGATGGCCCGGATGGTCACGACGGTCTATCTGATCGGTTTCGGGTCGGGCTGGACGCTCTGGCTGGTGTCGCTGGCCGCGCCCATCGAGCTGCGCCCGGTGCTGTGGATCGTCGCGATGGTGATCGAGCTGGCCACCCCCTGGGTCGGGGTGCGCTGGCTCAACCGCTGGCCGGTGGACAACCGGCACCTGCCGGAACGGATCGGCCAGTTCACCATCATCGTGCTGGGTAGCGCGCTGGCCAGCCTGCTCTTCGCCGTGCCGGACCACCCCCCGCCACACATGATCCTCACCGCCGCGTTGGCCTTCCTGATCCCGGCGGCCGTCTGGTGGGTCTACACCACCTTCGTCACCACCCGCCTGACCCAGCGCCGACTGCGCGGCGGGCAGGCGTACAGCTACCTGCACATTCCGCTCGGCGGTGCGCTGCTGCTGCTCGGCTGGGCGCTCGGGCAGGTCGTCCGGCTGGTCGACGACAACGCCAACCGGCTGCCGCTGGAGCTGCGGCTGCTGCTGGGCGCCGCGATGGTGATCTGGACCGTCTGCGGGCTCGCCCTGTACTGGCTGTGGACCCGACCGAGCGCCGCCCGGTTGGCGATCGCCGCCTACGGGGTGGTCTCGGTCGGCGTGATCACCACGACGGTGCACCAACCGAGGCTGATGCTGTCGCTGCTCTCCCTGGCGGTCGTCGGGTACGCCGTACTGCTCAGCCGGCGCCTCGCCCGCGCCGGTCAGGAGATGAACACGCCCGAGGGATGACCGGCGCGTCAGGCCGCCGCGGCCGGCGCCGGGACCGCTGCCTCCTCGGCCGCCACCTGCTGGTTCCAGGCGGCCTTGGTGGAGCGCCAGCCCTCGTCGTCCATACCGCGCCGCCAGTAGCCGGAAATGGAGAGCCGGTCCAGGGGTACGCCCCGCTCGCCGCGCAGCAGCCGGCGCAGCTCCCGGACGAAGGCCGCCTCGCCGTGCACGAACGCGTGCACCTGGCCGGCCGGGAACTCCAACGCCCGCACCGCCGCGACCAGCGCCTCGCCCACCGGGCGTGCGCCGCGATGCAGCCAGGTCAGCTCGACCGCCCCCGGGCTGAGCAGCTTCTGCTCCTCCGCCGGGTCGGAGATCTCCACGAAGACATGGGCCCGCGCGCCCAGCGGC
>NZ_JAGPXZ010000611.1:0-3812 GCF_018070305.1 Micromonospora sp. M51
CCAGGTGCGGGCTGGTGTAGCGGCCGGTGTGCAGCCCGAACGCCCGCAACAGCGAGTCGATCATCCGCGCGGTGGACGTCTTACCGTTGGTGCCGGTCAGGTGGATCGCGGGGTACGCCCGCTGCGGGCTGCCGAGCAGGTCGAGCAGCGACTCGATCCGGTCCAGCTCGAAGACCATGCGGGTGAAACCGCGGGCGTTCAGCTCGGCTTCGACGGCGGCGAAATCGGTACGGTCGGTCACGAGGGCAGTGTCTCCAGAGCAGCGTCGATCCGGACCAGGTCGGCCTCGGCGGTGGCGAGCCGGTCGCGGATCTTCGCGACCACCGGCTCGGGGGCCTTCCCGATGAAGGCCGGGTTGCCGAGCTTCGCCCGGGCCTGCGCGGCCTCCTTCTCGGCCGCCGCGCGGTCCTTGGTCAGCCGGGCCCGCTCGGCGGCCACGTCGATCGACCCCCGCGTGTCCAACGCGACACCGACCGCGCCGGGCATGGCCAGCGTGGCGCTGGCCTGGAAGTCGTCACCGGCCGGGTCCAGCCGGACCAGCGAACGGATCAGCGGCTCGTGGGCCGCGATACCCGCACCGGACAGCCCGTCCAGCCGGGCGGCCACCCGCTGCGTGGGACGCAGCCCCTGGTCGGAACGGAACCGGCGGATCTCGGTGACCACCCGCTGCACGCCGAGCAGCTCGGCCTCGGCGGCGTCGTCGACCAGCGACCGGTCGGCCACCGGCCAGGCGGCGGCCTGCACCGTCTCGCCGCCGGTCAGCGCGAGCCACAACTCCTCGGTGACGAACGGAATCACCGGGTGCAGCAGCCGCAGCAGCTGGTCGAGCACATGCCCGAGCACCCGACGGCTGGCCTCGGCCCGCTCGCCGCCCTCGGCGAGCACCGGCTTGCTCAGCTCGACGTACCAGTCGCAGACGTCGTCCCACGCGAAGTGGTACAGCAGGTCGCACACCTTGGCGAACTCGTACGCCTCGAACTGTTCGTCGACCTCGGCGGTGACGTGCGCCAACCGGGACAGGATCCACCGATCGACGGTGGAGAGCTGCTCGGTCGGGGGCAGGTCACCCGTGGTGTGGGCGCCGTTCATCAGCGCGAACCGGGTGGCGTTCCAGAGCTTGTTGCAGAAGTTGCGCGAGCCCTGGCACCACTCCTCGCTCACCGGGACGTCCTGGCCGGGGTGCGCGCCCCGGGCCAGGGAGAACCGGCGGGCGTCGGCGCCGTACCGGTCGATCCAGTCCAGCGGGTCGACCACGTTGCCGAACGACTTCGACATCTTCTTGCCGAACTGGTCGCGCACCATGCCGTGCAGCGCGACCACGTCGAAGGGCGGCCGGCCGTCCATCGCGTAGAGGCCGAACATCATCATCCGGGCGACCCAGAAGAACAGGATGTCGTACCCGGTGACCAGCACGCTGGTCGGGTAGAACTTCGCCAGGTCCGGGGTCTGCTCGGGCCAGCCCAGTGTGGAGAACGGCCACAGGCCGCTGGAGAACCAGGTGTCCAGGACGTCCTCGTCCTGGTGCCAGCCCTCGCCGGTCGGCGGTGCCTCGTCCGGGCCGACGCAGACGATCTCACCGGCCGGGCCGTACCAGACCGGGATGCGGTGCCCCCACCACAGCTGGCGGGAGATGCACCAGTCGTGCATGTTGTCGACCCAGGCGAAGTAGCGCTTGGCCAGCTCGGCCGGCTCGATGCGGACCCGGCCGTCGCGCACCGCGTCACCCGCGGCCTGGGCCAGCGGGGCGGTGTTGACGAACCACTGCAACGACAGCCGCGGCTCGACGGTGGTCTTGCACCGCGAGCAGTGCCCGACGGCGTGCACGTACGGGCGCTTCTCGGCGACGATCCGGCCCTGCTCCCGCAGCGCTGCCACGATCGCCGGGCGCGCCTCGAACCGGTCCAGCCCTTCGAACGGGCCGGGGACGGTGATCACACCCCGCTCGTCCATCACAGTCAGCGCGGGCAGGTCGTGCCGCTGGCCGATCTCGAAGTCGTTCGGGTCATGGGCCGGGGTCACCTTGACCATGCCGGTGCCGAAGGACGGGTCGACGTGCGCGTCGGCGACGATCGGGATCCGGCGGCCGGTCAGCGGCAGCTCGACCTCGGTGCCGATCAGGTGCTGGTAGCGCTCGTCGTCGGGGTGCACCGCCACGGCGGTGTCGCCGAGCATCGTCTCGGCCCGGGTGGTGGCCACCACGACCTCGTCGCTGTAGCGGATCGAGATCAGCTCGCCGTCGTCGTCGGTGTGCTCGACCTCGATGTCGGAGAGCGCCGTGAGACACCGCGGACACCAGTTGATGATCCGGTTGGCCCGGTAGATGAGGCCGTCGTCGAAGAGCTTCTTGAAGATCGTCTGGACGGCGCGGCTCAGCCCCTCGTCCATGGTGAAGCGCTCGCGGTCCCAGTCGACGGAGTCGCCGAGGCGGCGCATCTGACCGAGGATGGCCCCACCGGACTCGGCCTTCCACTGCCAGACCCGCTCGACGAACTTCTCCCGACCGAGGTCGTGTCGGGACAGCCCCTCGGCGGCGAGCTGACGCTCGACCAGGTTCTGGGTGGCGATGCCGGCGTGGTCCATGCCGGGCAGCCACAGCGCCTCGAAACCCTGCATCCGCTTGCGACGGGTCAATGCGTCCATCAGCGTGTGCTCGAACGCGTGGCCCATGTGCAGGGAGCCGGTGACGTTCGGCGGGGGGATGACGATGGTGAAGGGGGGCTTGTCGCTGTCGGCGGAGGCCCGGAAGTGCCCGCCGGCTACCCACTGCTCGTACCGTCGCTGCTCTACCTCACCGGGCTGATACTGGCCGGCAAGGGTCGGGGCGTCGGGGCGTCGGGCATCCAGTCTCTCGGTCACCGGACAAGTCTACGGAGCGCTTCCGCAGACCTGACGTGCGCCACCTGCCGTTCGCGTACGGTGTCGGCTATGTCCGACGCACATCTCACCCAGCGGTCGCTCGACGGCGGCCGGGAGCCGGTCGAGCTGACCGAAGAGCCGATCCAGCTGAGCACCCGAGACTCCGGGGGCGATCCCGACGAACGATCCGGTGGCTGGTCCCGCCGCCGCAAGATCGCTTGGGGGGCCGCGCTGGTGGTCGGTCTCGCCGGTGCCGGGGTGCTCGGTGTCGCTGGGTGGCGGGTGGCGCAGCAGAAGGACACCCAACTGACCTCACCTGATCAGGTGGTGGGCCTGACCCGCGACGACAGCGAGCGGGCGAAGAGCACCGCCGACTATCTGCGCAGCGGCCTGGCGGCGAACATCGAGCTGGACCGCAGTTTCGGCACCGTCTACCGCGACCCGGCCGACGAGAAGCGCTCGGTGCTCATCTTCGGCGGCACCACCCTGCTCTGGCAGCCGGAACGGGACCTGGACAGCCTCTTCCGCCTGATGTCGGACGAGACCGGTGCGGTGAACGGGCTGCGCGAGCTGCCCGCGGGCGACCTCGGCGGCGTGCTGAAGTGTGGCAGCACCAGCGGCGAGGGAGGGGACTTCGCGGTGTGCGGTTGGGCCGACCACGGCAGCGTGGTCATGGCGATGTTCCCGGGCCGGTCGGTCAATGACGCCGGCGACCTGCTACGCGACCTCCGCGACGGCATGCAGACCCGAAACTGACCCGCACCGGTCGGCGCCCAGTTCACCGGAAAACGAGCAGACGCAGAAAGGGCCACCCCGGGTGGGGTGGCCCTTTCTGAAAGATTGTCCGGCGGCGTCCTACTCTCCCACACCCTCACGAGTGCAGTACCATCGGCGCTGGAGGGCTTAGCTTCCGGGTTCGGAATGTAACCGGGCGTTTCCCCTCCGCCATGACCGCC
>NZ_JAGPXZ010000612.1:0-3811 GCF_018070305.1 Micromonospora sp. M51
CCTCGATGTAAGGAGTCATAGCGATCAGGCTAATTACGCCACGAGTGCGTTGTCCAGACCTTGTTGCACATCTTTTGCAACTGCGAGAAGATGGCGAGGCGATGATCAGAGCGGCGCCGGGCCCGGCGCTTCCGCCCGGCCCGGCGTCCTCGTCCCGCGCCGTCAGACCGCGGCGTCCACCAGGCTCTCGTCGGCCCGGGTCGGCTCGTCGCGACGGGCCAACCGCAGCGCTCCGAGCAGGACGCCCAGGCCGGCCAGAGTGAGCGCGGCACCGGCCCAGATCGGCGAGGTGTAGCCGAGCCCGGCGGCGATGGTCACACCGCCGATCCAGGCGCCCAGCGCGTTGCCGAGGTTGAACGCGGCGATGTTCGCCCCGGAGGCCAGAGTTGGTGCCTGCTGGGCGTACCGCATGATCCGCATTTGCAGCGGCGGCACGGTGGCGAAGCCGAACCCGCCCATCAGCACCAGCGCGACGATGGTCAGCACCGGGTTGGTGGCGGTCAGCGCGAAGCCGACGAGCACCACGGTGAGCACCGCCAGGACGGTGACCAGGGTGCGCGACAGGGACCGGTCCGCCGCCCGGCCGCCGAGCAGGTTGCCCGCGAAGAGCCCGGCTCCGAAGAGCACCAGCAGCCACGGCACCGTGCTGGAGGCGAAGCCGCTGACCTCGGTGAGCGTGTAGGCGATGTAGGTGAACGCGCCGAACATCCCACCGAAACCCAGGACGGTGATCACCAGGGAGAGCCAGACCTGGGCGTGGGTGAAGGCGCGCAACTCGCCGCGCAGCCCGCCGGCCGGCCGGTCGGCGTCGGCGGTGTCGCCCGCCGGGATGAGCGCTGCCAGCCCGACCAGGGCGACCACGCCGATGGCGGTGATCGCCCAGAACGTCGACCGCCAGCCGAAGTGCTGCCCGAGGAAGGTGCCGAAGGGCACGCCGAGCACGTTGGCGATGGTCAGGCCGGCGAACATCATGGCGATGGCACCCGCCCGGCGCGCGGGTGCGACCAGGCCGGCGGCGACCACCGCGCCGATGCCGAAGAACGCGCCGTGGCAGAGCGCGGCGACGATCCGGCCGGCCATCATCACGGCGTAGTCGCCGGCGATCGCGGAGAGCAGGTTGCCGATGATGAAGAGCACCATCAGGCCGAGCAGGACCGGTTTGCGCGGCAGTCGGGTGACCGCCGCGGTGAGGGCGACCCCGCCGACGGCCACGCTGAGCGCGTAGCCGGAGATCAACCAGCCGGCCACCGGTTCGGTGACCGCGAAGTCGGCGGCCACCTCGGGCAACAGCCCCATGATGACGAACTCGGTGAGCCCGATGCCGAAGGCGCCGATGGCCAGCGCGATCAGGCCGGGCGGCAGGGACTTGTGGCGTACGGACATGGTCTTCCCGTCGAGAGGGGGCAGATGTGAGGCGTGTGCAACTACACGCGCCAGCAACGAGATACTTGCACGCGCTTTATATCGGCGCAAGCGTGGTAGCCTGGCATCCGTTCAGATCACACCGAGGAGGCAGCCATGGGCATCGCGGACGACGCGGTCGAGATCCGCGCCCAGGGTTGGCGCACCCTCGCCGCCCTGCACGGGCTGATCGAGACGTCCCTGGAACGCGCCCTACAGGCCGGCCACGACCTCTCCGTCGTCGAATACACAGTGCTCGACGCGCTGTCCCGCCAGGACGGCTGGCACATGCGGATGAGCCAGCTCGCCCGCGCCGCCGCGCTCTCCGGCAGCGCCACCACCCGGCTGGTCACCCGCCTCGAACAGCGGGGGCTGCTCACCCGGATCCTCTGCGCCGACGACCGGCGCGGCATCTACACCGAGCTGACCCCGGCCGGCTCCGAGCTGCTCGCCCAGACCCGACCGACCCACGACCGGGTGCTCACCGAGGCGCTCGCCCAGGCGGAGGCCACCCCCGAGCTGGCACCACTGGTCGACGCCCTGCACCGGCTGCCCGCCGCCCGCTGACCGCCCCGCCGGCCGGCGCGACGGCGGGCGTACGGTACCCGCAGCCCCACCGGGACCGCGCCAAGGAGGCAGCCGATGCAGGACCGCACCCCTCGTCCGGAGGAGCTGGAGCCGATCGAGCGCGCCGGCATCGACGAGCTGCGCGCCCTGCAACGCGACCGACTGCGCTGGTCGCTGCGGCACGCGTACGACAACGTGCCGCACTACCGGCGGGCGTTCGACGCGGTCGGGGTGCACCCCGACGACTGCCGGGATCTCGACGACCTGGCCCGCTTCCCGTTCACCGGCAAGGCCGAGCTGCGGGAGAACTACCCGTTCGGCATGTTCGCCGTACCCCGGGAGCGGGTCGCCCGCCTGCACGCCTCCTCCGGCACCACCGGCCGCCCGACGGTGGTCGGCTACACCCGCGACGACCTGCGCACCTGGGCGCGCCTGATGGCCCGCTCGATCCGCGCCTCCGGCGGCCGGCCGGGTGACCGGGTGCACGTCGCGTACGGCTACGGGCTCTTCACCGGCGGTCTGGGCGCGCACTACGGGGCTGAAGAGTTGGGCTGCACCGTCATCCCGGTCTCCGGTGGCATGACCGAGCGTCAGGTCATGCTGATCCGCGACTTCGAACCCGAGGTCATCATGGTCACGCCCAGCTACCTGCTGGCCATCGTGGACGAGATGCGCCGCCAGGGCATCGACCCGCGGTCCACCTCGCTGCGGGTGGGCATCTTCGGGGCCGAGCCGTGGACCGAGGACATGCGCCGGGAGATCGAGCAGCAGCTGGACATCCACGCCGTCGACATCTACGGGCTCTCCGAGGTGATGGGTCCCGGTGTGGCGACCGAGTGCGTCGAGACCAAGGACGGGCTGCACCTCTGGGAGGACCACTTCTACCCGGAGATCATCGACCCGGTCACCGGGGCCGTGCTGCCCGACGGCGAGCGCGGTGAGCTGGTGTTGACCTCGCTGAGCAAGGAGGCGATGCCGGTCGTGCGCTACCGCACCCGCGACCTGACCCGGCTGCTGCCCGGCACCGCCCGGCCGATGCGCCGGATCGAGAAGATCACCGGCCGGACCGACGACATGATGATCCTGCGCGGGGTGAACATCTTCCCCACCCAGATCGAGGAGCTGATCCTGCGGATCCCGCAGTTGTCGCCGCACTTCCAGTGCGTCCTTGACCGGCACGGCCGGCTGGACACCCTCACGGTGCGGGTGGAGCGGCGCGCCGGCGTCGCCGTGGATGCCGCCGAGCGGGCCGGCGGCACGCTGGTGCAGCTGGTGAAGAACACCATCGGCGTGAGCGTGGCGGTCGACGTCCTTGCCCCGGACACTGTGGAACGGTCGATGGGCAAGATGCGCCGCATCGTCGACCAGCGGCCCACCTCGACGTCGAACCCGACATAGGATCCCGCGCATGCGTGTGCTGGTGGTCTCCGCCCCGCTCGTCGGGCACGTCTTCCCACTGGTGCCGCTCGCGGTCGCGCTGCGCGACGCCGGCCACGACGTGCTGGTGGCCACCGGCGGTGGGGGCCTGGCCGCCGCCGAGGCCGGTCTGTCGGTGCACGACATCGCGCCGGGCTTCGACTTCGGGCGGATCGCGCTGCGGGTCTTCCCTCGCCATCCGCTGATCGCCCGCGCGGAGCTGGCCGGCACCGCCGGCACCCGGGGCGCCGGCCTGCTGTTCGGCGCGCTCAACGACCAGCTCACCGACCCGGTGGTCGCGCTGGCCACCGACTGGCGGCCGCATCTGGTGGTGTACGAGCCGTTCGCGGTCGCCGGTGCGGTCGCCGCCGCGCGCCTCGACGTGCCGGCCGTACGCCAGGAGAACGCCCTCTTCGACGGCCGGGAT
>NZ_JAGPXZ010000613.1:0-3804 GCF_018070305.1 Micromonospora sp. M51
GGAGAGGGCGGCGCCGTGCGCGGATCGTGACGCGGGGCGGCCGGGTTTACGGGCGGACGGTCTCCTGGTCGACGGTCTGCTGACCGAGGTCGACGGACGGCGCGCCGCCCCGCAGCGCCGACGGCAGCGGGTTGTCCGCCGTCTGGTGCAGGCCCGGCACCCGGTCCTCGATCACGAACGACGCCCTGGTGTACGCGGGCGCGTCCGGCCGGCTGACGTACGGCAGCACGTCGAAGTCGGCGGTGAGCTGCCCCGGGGTGATCGTGGTGCGCACGTACCCCCGCAGGTTGTTCTGGAAGCGCAGGTGCGGGTTGAACGCGAACCACGGGTGCGAGCCGGACGCCGAGTCCGCGCCGTCACCGGTCGAGGTGATCGAGGAGCAGACCAGCTCGGTGCCGACGGTGCGTGAGGTCGGGTCGGCGTAGTCCAGCTTGAGATCGCTGGCCCAGTGGGCGTGCACGTCGCCGGTCAGCACCACCGGATTGCGTACCCCGGCGGCCAGCCAGCCCCGGGTGATGCGGTCCCGGGAGGCCACGTAGCCGTCCCAGGCGTCCATGCTGGTGACGGTGAGCGGGCCGGAGTTGTTGTCCCGCTGCGCGAAGAAGACCTGCTGGCCCAGGATGTCCCACTGGGCGTCCGAGCGGCGGAAGCCGTCCAGCAGCCACGCCTCCTGCTCGGCCCCGGTGATCGACCGGGCCGGGTCGGAGGCCGCGGCGCAGTCCCGGTAGCCGTCGCCGCAGGCCTGGTCGTCGCGGTACTGCCGGGTGTCGAGCAGGTGGAACGTGGCCAGCCGCCCCCAGCGCACCCGCCGGTAGAGCTGCATGTCGATGCCGCGGGGGATCGAGGTGCGCCGCAACGGCATGTTCTCGTAGTACGCCTGGAACGCCGCCGCCCGCCGCGCGGGGAACGCCGGGTCCGGCGCCTCGGGCACCTCGTCGGCCCAGTTGTTCTCCACCTCGTGGTCGTCGAAGACCACCGCCCACGGCGCCACCGCGTGCGCGGCCTGCAGGTCGGGGTCGGTCTTGTACTGGGCGTGCCGCTGCCGGTAGTTGGCCAGGGTCCGGGTCTCCGGTCCCTCGTGGTCACGGGGGTTGCCACCGGGCACGTTGTACGTGTCCGGGGCGTACTCGTACTGGTAGTCGCCCAGGTGCAGGATCAGCTCCGGCTCGGTCTCGGCCAGCCGCCGGTAGGCGGTGAAGTAGCCGTGCTCGTACTGGGAGCAGGAGGCGAAGCCCATCGCGAGGGTGGCGGGCATGGTCCACGGTGCCGGGGCGGTGCGGGTGCGTCCGGTCGGCGAGATGTGCCGCTCGGCCCGGAACCGGTAGAAGTACTCGCGCCCGGCCAGCAGGCCGGCCAACTCCACGTGCACGCTGTGCGCCGAGCGGGCGCGGGCGACAGCGACGCCGCGGCGCACCACGTGCCGGAACCGCTCGTCGGCGGCCAACTCCCAGTGCACCGGCACGTCGCGGTCCGGCATGCCGCCGAGGCCGTCCTCGGCCAGTGGCTGCGGGGCCAGGCGGGTCCACAACACGAACCCCTCGTGGTCGGGGTCGCCGGAGGCCACCCCGAGGGTGAACGGGTAGGCCAGCGGCCGGCCCGCCGCGCCGGCCGCCGTCGGCAGCCCGGTGA
Source organism: Micromonospora sp. M51 (assembly GCF_018070305.1). Taxonomy (NCBI): domain Bacteria; kingdom Bacillati; phylum Actinomycetota; class Actinomycetes; order Micromonosporales; family Micromonosporaceae; genus Micromonospora; species Micromonospora sp. M51. The sequence continues at coordinate 1,630 of NZ_JAGPXZ010000613.1, forward strand.
CCGCGCCCGCGGCGCCGATCGCGGCGCCGGACAGCAGGATGGTACGTCGGGACAGTGACACGAATCCTCCCCAGAGTCCGATCTTCGTGACTCCGGGAGCCTCGCGAGCCCCGGTGGCCGACAGGTGACAGCGAGTCGCCCTGCTCGTCGCCGGCAGTCGAACACCGATGACCACAGTCGATTCGTGCTGGCCGCCGACGGGCCGGCCGCGCCGGCGGGCCCGGACGACGCCCGTCACTGCGTACGATGTGGCAGTGACGCAGGAGGTGGGTCCCGCGGCGGGCGCACCGGTGGATCGCGCCGGTCTCGCCTTCGACGTGGTGCGCCGGATGGCGCACGTCACCGCCGCGCTGCGACACCGGCAGGGCTCCGCGTTCGCCGAGTTGGGCCTCACCCCGGCGGCGGCCCGGGCGTTGCAGGAGCTGGACCCGGATCACCCGCTGCCGGCCCGCGACCTCGCCGGTCAGCTGGGTTGCGACCGGTCGAACGTGACGGTGCTGGTCGACAAGCTGGAGCAGGCCGGGCTGGTCGAGCGCCGCACCGATCCCACCGACCGCCGGCAGAAGACGTTGCTGGTGACCGGGGAGGGTCGTGTCGTACGGGCCCGGGTGATCGAGGTGATGTCCGACTCCCGACTGCTGTCCGGGCTGACGGACGAGGAGCTGAACACCCTTCGTGACCTGGTCTGGAAGGTGTCCGACGGCGGCTGCCCGGAGTCCTGCGAGTCACAGTGAACGCACCCCGGCCGGCCGTGTCCCACTGGGCGAGCCGGGCTCCCGTCGGTAATGCTGTCCGACGTGACCACCCCGCAAGATCTCGACGACCGGTTCCGGGAGACGCTGGCGGCGCTGCCCGCCGCCGAGCGACGGCGTGACCCCGCCGACCCGGTCACCGACGACGCCCCACTGACCGGCGCGCAGCTGCTGGACCTGTTCGACGCACAGGTGACCAGCCGGCAACTCGACCTGGCCGGCCGCTGGTTGCGCAGCTTCGGGGAGGGCTTCTACACCATCGGTTCGGCCGGCCACGAGGGCAACGCCGCCGTCGCCGCCGCGCTGCGTCCCACCGATCCGGCGTTGCTGCACTACCGCTCGGGCGCGTTCTACTGCCTGCGCGCCGCCCAGGTCGCCGCCGATCCCGCGCCGAGCACCGAGCCGAGCACCGAGACCGAGTCGACCACCGAGACCGAGCCGACCTCCGCTCGGGTGCCCTCCGCCGACGCGGCGGTGTCCGAAGCGGAGCCGTCCGGGTCCGAGCGGGTCACCGGTGGCTTCACGGCGTACGCCGACGCGGCCCGGGACGTGCTGCGCGGGATGGTCGCGTCCAGCCTCGAGCCGATCGCCGGTGGCCGGCACAAGGTGTTCGGCCGCGCCGACCTGGCCATCGTGCCGACCACCTCCACCATCGCCTCGCACCTGCCCCGCGCCGTGGGCATGGGGCTCGCCGTGGAGCGGTTGCGCCGGCTGGACAGCGCCGGACGGCGTACCGGGGCCGGGGTGCGGGTCGGCAGCGGCGCCGGCGCCACACACGCCCCCTGGCCACCGGACGCGATAGTGGTCTGCTCGTTCGGCGACGCCTCGGTCAACCACGCCAGCGCCACCGCCGCCTTCAACACCGCCGGCTGGTACGACCACGCCGGGCTGCGCATCCCGGTGCTCTTCGTCTGCGAGGACAACGGGTTGGGCATCAGCGTCCGCTCGCCGGAGGGCTGGGTCGAGGCGACCCTGCGGGCCAAGCCGGGCATCCGCTACTTCAGCGCGGACGGAAGCGACCCGGTGCAGACGTACGCGGTGGCGGCGGAAGCCGCGGCGTGGGTGCGCCGCAACCGCCGCCCGGCCGTCCTGCACCTGCGCACCGTGCGGCTGATGGGGCACGCCGGAGCGGACGCGGAGACGGCGTACCGGAGCCCGGCCGAGCTGGCCGAGGACCTGGACCGGGACCCGGTGGCCGGCACCGCGCGGCTGCTGGCCGCCGCCGGCGTGGCGACCGGTGCGGAACTGCTCTCCCGGTACGACGAGACCGGCTGGCAGGTCCGCCGGCTGGCCGAGGAGGTGCTGGGCGAGCCGAAGCTGGCCGGCGCGGCCGACGTGGTGTCGACGCTGGCGCCTCGCCGTCCGGTGCGGGTGGCGCGGGCGGTGGCCGACGCCGCGGCGCGGGCCAGCGGGCCGGGCGCGG
>NZ_JAGPXZ010000614.1:0-3793 GCF_018070305.1 Micromonospora sp. M51
TAAGAGACAGATGCAGTACCGCCTCCAGGCCTCCTACCGCCGCCGGGTCACCCGTCGGTACCTGGAGCTGCCGCTGTCCTGGCACCACCGCAACTCCACCGGCACCCTGCTGTCCAACGCCAACTCCGCCGTGGAGGCGGCCTGGTACCCGATCGCGCCACTGCCGTTCGCCGTCGGCACGTTGGTGATGCTGGTCGGCGCCATCGTGTCGCTCTTCGCCACCGACTGGGCGCTCGCCCTGGTCGGCCTCGCGGTCTTCCCCGCGCTGTTCGCGCTCAACGTCATCTACTCCCGCCGGATGGCACCCCGGCAGGCCCGGGCGCAGCGGCTGCGTGCCGAGGTCAGCGGCATCGCCCACGAGAGCTTCGACGGGGCCCTGGTGGTCAAGACGATGGGTCGCGAGGCCCAGGAGACCGCCCGGTTCGCGGGCCGAGCCGGTGAGCTGCGCGATTCGTTGATCGCGGTCGGTCGGCTGCGCGGCATCTTCGACCCGCTGTTGGAGACCCTGCCCAGCCTCGGCACCCTCGCCGTGCTGGTGGTCGGGGCGTTCCGGCTGCGCCAGGGCGCGATCAGCGTGACCGAGCTGGTCAGCGTGGCCTTCCTCTTCACCGTGCTGGCGTTTCCGGTGCGGGCCATCGGTTGGGTGCTGGCCGAGCTGCCGCGCAGCGTCGCCGGCTGGGACCGGGTCCGCCGGGTGCTCGACGCCACCGGCGAGATGCCGTACGGGCAGCGGGTGCTCGACCCGAACGAGACCGCGCCGGCCACCCTCACCTTCCACGACGTGCACTACTCCTACCCGCCCGCCGAAGCGCACCCGCCCGGCGCGCAGGTCCTCGGCGAGGTCGGCTTCACGGTGCCGTCCGGTCGGACGGTGGCCCTGGTCGGGCCCACCGGCGCCGGCAAGTCCACCATCGCCTCGCTGGCGGTGCGGCTCGTCGACCCGGACTCCGGCACGGTGAGCCTGGACGGCGTGGACGTGCGCGAGCTGACCTCCGCCTCGCTGGCCGGCACGGTGGCCCTGGTCGCCCAGGTGCCGTTCATCTTCGACGACACGGTCCGCGCCAACATCGCCCTCGACCGGCCCGGCGTCGACGACGAGGTGGTCTGGGCGGCGCTGCGGCTGGCCGAGGCGGACGGGTTCGTCGCCGCGCTGCCCGACGGTCTGGACACCATGGTCGGCGAGCGGGGCACCTCGCTCTCCGGCGGTCAGCGCCAACGGCTCACCCTGGCCCGCGCGCTGGCCGGCCGACCGCGCCTGTTGGTGCTCGACGACGCGACGAGCGCTGTCGATCCCCGAGTGGAGGCGGCCATCCTGGCGGGGCTGCGGTCGTCGACCGCGGCGGCGGGCGTTCCGGCCGCGTCGATCCTGGTGGTGGCGTACCGGCGGGCCACCATCGCGCTCGCCGACGAGGTCATCTACGTGGAGCAGGGACGGGTGGTCGCCCGGGGCACCCACAGCGAGTTGTTGGCCACCGTGCCCGGGTACGTCGACCTGGTCACCGCCTACGAGCAGGCCGAGGTCGAGCGCGCGCAGGAGAGTTCGTACGGCGACGACGTGGCGCCGCTGCCGTCGGGCCTGGAAATCGAGGTGGACCGGTGAGCGCGAGGAGTGCAGCGAAGCGGAGCCCCGCAGTCGCGAACGGAAGGCGGGCCCGGTGAGCGCGAGGAGTGCAGCGAAGCGGAGCCCCGCAGTCGCGAACGAAAGGCGTGACCCGGTGAGTGTCGAGGAGCGCGGGCAGCGGGAGGAGACGACCTGGCAGACCCTGCGTCGGGGCCTGGCGCTCTCGCCGGAGCTACGGATCGGTCTGGCCGGCACGTTGGGCCTGGCGTTGGTCTACATGGTCGGTCGGGTCGCCGTGCCGGTGGCGGTGCAGCAGGGCATCGACCGGGGCCTCGTCGGCGGTCTGAACCTGACCGTGGTCTGGACGGTGGTGGCGATCACCGCGGCGATCCTGACGATCACCACGATCTGCGGCTACCTGATGATGCGCCGGCTGTTCACGGTCAGCGAGACGGCGTTGGCCAATGTCCGGACGCGGGCGTTCCGGCACGTGCACGACCTGTCGATGTTGCACCAGCAGTCGGAGCGGCGGGGTTCGTTGGTCTCGCGGGTGACCAGCGACGTCGACCAGATCACCCAGTTCCTCCAGTGGGGCGGGGTGATCCTGCTGGTCAACCTGGGTCAGCTGGTGGTCACCACCGCCGTCATGCTGGCGTACTCCTGGCAGTTGACCCTTGTCGTGTTGGCCGCGTTCCTGCCGGCGGTGTTCGTCATCCGGCAGTTGCAACGTCGCCTCGGCTCGGCGTACGCGACGGTGCGCCAGCGCACCGGGACGCTGCTCGGCGCGATCGGCGAGAGCGTGGTGGGCGCGCCGGTGATCCGGGCGTACGGGATCGCCGGGCGTACGGAGCGGCGGCTGGACGAGGCGATCGACAAGCAGCGCCTGGCGCAGCAACGGGCGATCCGGATCAGCATCGTGGGCAGCTCGGTCGGGGAGTTGGCGGCGGGGCTGGCGCTGGCCGGCGTGGTGGTGCTGGGTGTGGTGTTGGGGGTGGACGGCACGCTGTCGATCGGCCAGCTGACCGCGTTCCTCTTCCTGGTGACGCTCTTCATCCAGCCGGTGCAGATCGCCACCGAGGTGCTCAACGAGGCGCAGAACGCGATTGCTGGCTGGCGTCGGGTGTTGGACGTGCTGGACGTCGCCCCGGACGTGGCCGACCCGGGGGAGCAGGGGCGGGAGTTGCCGGGCGGGCCGCTGGACATCCGGTTCACCGGGGTGCGGTTCGCCTATCCGGGTGGGCCGCCGGTGTTGCACGACATCGAGCTGGAGATCGCGGCGAAGAGTCGGGTGGCGGTGGTCGGTGAGACCGGCAGCGGCAAGACCACGTTCGCCAAGCTGCTGACCCGGCTGATGGACCCGTCGGCCGGGGCGGTGCTGCTGTCCGGGGTGCCGTTGACGGATGTCCGGTTCGATTCGCTGCGCTCGCGCGTGGTGATGGTGCCGCAGGACGGGTTCCTGTTCGACGCGACAGTGGGGGACAACGTCCGTTTCGCTCGTCCGGAGTTGACCGACGAGCAGCTGAGCACCGCTTTCACCGAGCTGGGTCTGTCGGACTGGCTGGAGGGTCTGCCGGCGGGCCTGGACACTCCCGTCGGGGAGCGCGGCGAGGCGCTCAGCGTCGGCGAGCGTCAGCTTGTCGCGTTGGCCCGCGCGTACGTGGCTGACCCGGATCTGCTCGTGCTCGACGAGGCGACCAGCGCGGTGGACCCGGCGACGGAGGTGCGGTTGCAGCGCACGCTGGACGCGGTCACCCGGGGCCGGACCACCCTCGCGATCGCGCACCGGCTCTCCACGGCGCAGGCCGCCGACGAGGTGATCGTGGTGGACCGGGGTCGGGTGGTGCAGCGCGGCCCGCACGACGAGCTGGTCCGCGACGCCGACTCGGTGTACGGGCTGCTCTACGCCTCCTGGTTGGAGCAGACCCGGTGAGGTGCTGCGGTGTGGTGGACGCCGACGGTCGGGTGCTCTAGGCTCCGGGTTAGGTAAGCCTAACCTTCTAAGGAGGTCGCGCCCATGCGGCCCAACTCCGCCGAGATCGTCCGTACCCTCGTCGCCGGCCGCCTGCCCGGTCTGGTGCACCTGGCCCACCGGCCGGGCCCGCACCACGCCCGGCACGTCACCGACTCGGACGGGCGGGTGCTGTTGCTGGTGCCGGTGGCCAGTCACCTGGCCGCCGCCCTGCAACCGGCGCCCGGCAGCGGTGACGTCGCGGTGGTGCTCGACGTGCTCGA
>NZ_JAGPXZ010000615.1:0-3791 GCF_018070305.1 Micromonospora sp. M51
GGGTTCAACCCGACCAGCTCCAGCAACTCCTGCACCCGCGCCTTGATCCCGCCCGGCGGCTTGATCCCGTTGACCTGCAACGGCATCGCCACGATCCGGCCGACGGTGTGCCGGGGGTTCAGCGACGCGTACGGGTCCTGGAAGATGATCTGGAGTTCCTGTCGCAGCGGACGCAACTCCCGGCGGCCGGCGTGCGTGATGTCCCGGCCGGCGAACTCGATGCTGCCGCTGGTCGGCTCCAGCAGCCGCACCAGCATCCGACCGGTGGTGGTCTTGCCGCAGCCCGACTCCCCCACCAGGCCGAGCGTCTCGCCCGGGCGCACGTCGAAGTCGAGCCCGTCCACCGCCCGCACCAGGCCGGTGGCGCGCAGCCCCTGCCGTACCGGGAAGTGCTTGGTCAGGCCGCGGACCCGCAGCAGTGGTTCGTCGGTCATCGGGCCACCCCCACGGATGCGATGTCCTCGGCGTAGAACGTGGCGCGCTCCTCTTCGCCGAGGTGGCAGGCGACCAGGTGACCGGCCGCGCCGGCCGGGCGCAGCTCCGGCACGTCGGTGCGGGAGCGACTGCCGGCCCGGTCGGCGTACCGGCAGCGTGGGTGGAACGCGCAGCCCTGCGGCAGGTTGATCAGGCTGGGCGGGTTGCCGGGGATGGGCACCAGGTCCGCGTCCGCGTCGCCGTGCAGCGACGGCACGCTGGAGAGCAACCCCCAGGTGTACGGGTGCTGCGGCGAGCGGAGCACCTGCTCGACGCTGCCCCGCTCGACGGCCCGCCCGCCGTACATGACCAGCACGTCGTCGGCGACCTGGCCGACCACGCCGAGGTCGTGGGTGATCAGGATGATCGCGGAGTGGAACTCGGCCTGCAGGTCGGCGAGCAGGTCCAGGATCTGCGCCTGCACTGTCACGTCCAGCGCGGTGGTCGGCTCGTCGGCGATCAGCAGCGCCGGGTCGTTGACCAGGGACATCGCGATCATCGCCCGCTGTCGCATGCCGCCGGAGAACTCGTGCGGGTACTGGTCGAAGCGACGCGCCGGCTGCGGGATGCCCACCCGGTCCAACATGTCGACAGCCCGCTGGCGGGCCTCCCGCCGGTTGGCCTTCGGGTGGTGCACCCGGTACGCCTCGGCGATCTGCCGGCCCACCGTGTAGTACGGGTGCAGCGCCGACAGCGGATCCTGAAAGATCATCGCCATGTCCCGGCCGCGCAGCCGGCGTACCTCCTCGTCGGCGAGACCGACCACCTGCCGGCCGCCCACGGAGATCTCCCCGGTGATGGTGGTCCGTTTCGGGTCGTGCAGGCCGAGGATGGCCAGCGAGGTGACGCTCTTGCCGGAGCCGGACTCACCAACGATGCCGAGGGTGCGACCCCGGTCGACGGAGAACGACACCCCGTCGACGGCGCGCACCACGCCGTCCGAGGTGTCGAACCGGACCCGAAGGTCATCCACCCGCAGGTAGGCGTCCTGGTCGGAGCGTTGTGCCGGCACGGCGGGACGGTCGTCCGGTTCGCCGGACGGCAACGGTTCCGAGCTGTCCACGGCCACCTCCCTCAGTGACGAAGGGAACTTACAGGAAAGTCCCGAGGGTGAAAATAAGCTACAAAGTCGGCACGTGTCAGCGGGCCAGAGCGTAACGAGTCGGCATCGGCGCCGCACCCCCGTCACCTCCCCATCCACACCCGTTCATGCCGCGATCGCACGCTGGATGCGCTGCCGCCCGCGCCCGCGCCCCGCGCCCCGCGCCCCGCGCCCCGCGCCCCGCGCCCCGCGCCCCGCGCCCCGCGCCCCGCGCCAAGATCCGAGCAACTTCCCCGAAGTTGCTGTCTCCGACAGGCAGGAGACAGCAACATCCCCGATACTGCGCGGATCTTGACGACGAACACCGCCCCCGACAGACCGGAAGCGGAGTTTGGCGCGCCCCCTGCCGCCAAGGTCACGCTCGAACCAGGATGTAGTGGCATCGCCGACGCGCCGATACCACTACATCCAAAATCGGGCGCGATCTTGTAACTCAGCTGAGTTATCTGCACCATCCCCCGATGCGCCTTGCCCTTCGACAGCAGGGACTGCCGCGACTCAGGGGCGATCAGGTGAGGTGCAGATAGTCGGCGGCGTGGCCCCCCTTCACCGACCGCGCGCATCGAACTCCTCGACGGCGGCCTGCTCATCGGCCCGTCTCCGTCCGTCCGACACCAGGTGATCGTCGGTGGCCTGCTAGTCGCTCTGGAACGAGGTTGCGCCAGGACGAGTCGCACCGTGCTCCCGGTGATCAACCTGCGGCTCAACGCCGTGCGGATCCTCAACCCTGACCTCGTGGTGGTCACGGAGCTGGATTTCGAGGCGTCCTGCGTACCGGCAGACGCGGTTCTCCTGGTCGGTGAGGTCGCCGCGCCACACACCGCCGTCATCGACCGGGTGTTGAAGCCGCACCTGTACGCCGCGGCCGGGATCGACTGGTATCTGCTCGTTGACCAGGAGAGCCTGACCGTGCGTCTCCACCAACGGCAGGGCGGCCACTACCTGGAGAGGGCAACGACCAAGCGCGGCGAGGTTCTGGAACTGACCGAGCCGGTGCGGGCGACCATCCGGCCGGAGGAACTGCTTCCCTGACAGGTGTGGGCGGCTGGCCTAGGGTCGGTCCATGACCGAGTTCGACGCGGCGACCGCCGCCGTACAGTCGGACGTCGACGCTGGTGGGCGCCTCGCCGACGCCCGGGTGATGCACCGCCGCTACGAGTCGATGACCGCTCGCAACGGTGACGTGGAGGAGCTGACCCAGGACGAGAGCATCGGGCTGGGAGTCCGCGCGTTGGTCGGGGCGAGCTGGGGCTTCCACGCCGTACCCGATCTGTCGGACGCCGCCGCCCGCGACGCCGGCCGGCGCGCGACCCGGATCGCGATGGCGAGCGCGCGGGTGCCGGGCCCTCCGGTCGACCTGGTGCCGGTCGAGGCGGTCACCGCGAGCTGGGCCTCCGGCTGCCAGATCGACCCGCTCGGGGTGCCCCTGTCCGACAAGGGCGATCTGCTGGTCGACGCGACCCGCACGATGGCCGAGCACGGCGCGGATCTGGCCGAGGGCCTTTACCAGATCTGGGACACCGCGAAGTGGTTCGTCTCCAGCGAGGGCCACCGGATCGACCAGCGCATCCGCGAGTGCGGTGGTGGCATCTCGGCCACCTCCATCGGCGACGGCGAGACGCAGCGCCGGTCCTGGCCCAGCTACCGCGGCCAGTACGGCACGACCGGGTGGGAGCTGGTCGAGTCGCTGGACCTGGCCGCGCACGCCGCGCAGATCGCCGAGGAGTCCCGGGCGCTGCTCACCGCGCCGCAGTGCCCGGCCGGTGAGACGGATCTGATCCTCGGCGGCGAGCAGTTGGCCCTCCAGATCCACGAGTCGGTGGGGCACGCCATCGAACTGGACCGGATCCTCGGGTGGGAGGCGGCGTTCGCCGGCACGTCCTGGCTGGACCTGGCCCAGCTCGGTTCGCTGCGCTACGGCTCGGAGCTGATGAACATCACCATCGACCCGACGATCCCGGGCGCGTTGGGCAGCTTCGGTTTCGACGACGAGGGCTCCCCGGCGGTCAAGCGGGACGCGGTCCGCGACGGTCGCTGGGTGGGGGTGCTCGCCGGCCGGGACTCCGCAGCGATGGCCAGCCTCGACTACGGCGGCAGCGTACGGGCCGACGGGTGGGCGCGGCTGCCGATGGTGCGGATGACCAACGTCGGCCTGGAACCCGGCCCGCACACCCTGGAGGAGATCATCGCGGCCACCGACGACGGGGTGCTGATG
>NZ_JAGPXZ010000616.1:0-3790 GCF_018070305.1 Micromonospora sp. M51
GTCCAGGCCCATGGCGGCTCGGCGTACGCCCTCGCGCTGGGCGGCCAGGCGGCGTTGCGCCTCCCGGCGGGCCGCTGCCCGGCGGGCCTGCTCCCGGCGCACCTCGGCCTGCCGGGCGGCCAGCCAGGCGGCCTCCCGGGCGCGGGCCCGGCGGCGGCGACGCCCGGCGAGGGCCTGACCTCGCAGGTGGACGACGTACAGGGCCAGGAGCAGGAAGGTGACCCCGAAGCCGACCCAGAACCCGGGGCTGACGAACAGCACGCCGATCAGCACGACGACGTTGAGGAGCAGCAGGGCGGCGAGCACCCGGCGACGCCGGTACACGGCGGGGGTGTGCTGTCGGCGCGGCGGTGGCCGGCGTCGGGATCGCTTCGGCGCGGGCGGTACGGACCGCAGCCGCCCGGAGCGACGGGCGGCCGGCGGCGCGGAGACCGGCGCACCCAACGTGCCGGTAGTCGCATCCTCGCTGAGGGTGACGACGAGTGAGCGCGGCGGGTGGACGGGTCGCCGTCCCGGCACAGTGCGGCGCCGTCGGCGGCGCTGGAGCACCCGCGCCGTCGACTGCGCCCGCTCCGCCACCAGCCGCTCGGTGGCGTCGTACCGGCGAACCAGCGCCGGGGCCAGGGCGAGCAGACCGGCGGCGGCGAGGACGGCGAGGAGCACCGAGGTCGGCACCCTCACCCCTCCCGTCACCGAATTCGAAGCAACCGTCATCCGACCGCAGGATCTTCCACCAATCACGCGTGGGCGCGTGGATCGTCCGGCCGGGGAGCGCTTGCCGCAGCTTGCAGTTACTTGAGGTTACGGCGCGCCGACCGGGATGCCACCGCGCCGCGCCGATCCCGTCCGTGGGACGAGTGGGAGGATGTGGCGAAATCCTCCTACCCCGCGTTGGCGCGTACCCGGTGCCAGCGGGCCAGCAGGCCACCTTCGGCGGCGATCTCCTCACTCGTCATCGCGTACCCGATGTGGTCCCGCCACGCGCCGTCGATGTGCATGTAGCGCACGTGGTACGACTCCTCGCGGAAGCCCAACTTCTCCACCACCCGCCGGGACGGTTTGTTCTCCGGACGGATGTTGACCTCCACCCGGTGCAGCCCACCCGGGCCGAACGCGTGGTCCACGGCGAGCGCGAGCGCCGTCGGGATCACCCCCCGTCCGGCCACCCGCGCGTCCACCCAGTAGCCGACGTAGCCGGAGCAGAGGGCCCGCCGCACGATGCTGCCCACGTTGATGTGCCCGACCAGCCGGTCCCGGTCGCCCTCGCGCAGGCAGACCGCGAACGGCATGCCCTCACCCTCGCGGGCCGAACGCCGCTGGTCACGGTGCACCCAACGGAACGCGGCCGGCGAGTTCATCTCGTCCCAACTGCCGGGCAGCGAGGACTCCCAGGGCGCCAACCAGGCCCGGTTGGCGCGCCGTACCTCCGACCATGCGGCCGCGTCGGAGCGCCGGTAGGGCCGCAGCAGCACCGGGCCGTCGGCCAACTCCACCGGCCAGCCCGGCGACCGCGCGGGTCCGAAGAGACTCACCCGCACAGTCTCCCGCGCGGGACCGTGTCCCGCGCAAGTGGCCCCACCGGGCCGCGCACACCCACCGCTACGGCCCGACGGTCGCGCGCCCGGTGACCACCGGGTCGACGGACCGGCCGGGAGACCTCACCGGCGGCGGTCCAGCAGCAGGACGTCCACCGTGGAGCCGGCCGCGGCCGTGGTGACCCGCTCGCCGAGCACCAGCAGCCCGTTCGCCTCGGCCAACCCGGAGAGGGTGAACGGGCCGCCGCTGAGCGGCTGGACCGTGTACCCGCCACCGCGTCGCTCGGCGACGTGCGCCGGCCGGAACTCGCGCAGCCCCGCCGGCGACGACACGGTCTCCAGCAGGTGCGCCCGCACGCTGGGCCGGAACACCGGCTCGGCCCCGGCGAGCAGTTGGATGGCGGGACGGGCCAGCACCTCGAAGCCGATCAGCGCGGCGCCGGGGTCACCGGGCAGGCAGACCACCGGCACCTCCTCGGCGCCGACAGTGCCGAACCCGAGCGCGGTGCCGGGGTAGAGCGCCACGTCGGTGAAGGTGACCGGCCCGGCCCGGCCGCCCTCGCGGCGGGACAGGATCCGGCGCACCATGTCCCCGGGGCCGGTGCCGGTGCCCCCGGTGGTGATGATCAGGTCGGCGCGCAGCGTCTGGTCCTCCAGCAGCCCGCGCAGCCCCTCCGGGTCGTCGTCGCAGATCCCCACCCGGTACGCCAGTGCGCCCACCTCGGCCGCCGCGGCGGTCAGCGCGTGCGAGTTCGCGTCCACCACCTGACCGGGCTGGCTGCCCCGGCCCACGTCGACGAGTTCGTCACCGGTGGCCACGATGACCACCCGTGGGCTGGGCCGGACCACCACGTGCCCGATGCCGGTCGCCGCGAAGACCGCGACCAGGGCCGGGGACACGTAGGTGCCGGCCCGGGCGAGCAGGGTGCCGGCGGGCAGTTCCTCACCGGCGCGGCGTACCCCGTACCCCCGTTTGGGGGTGCGGAAGATCTCCACCGCGGCCATGCCCTGGTCGGTCCACTCCACCGGGACCACGACGTCCGCGGCGACCGGCAGTGGCGCCCCGGCGGCCACCGAGAAGCACGAGCCGGGGGTGAGACGGACCGGCCGCCAGCTCGCCGCGCCGAGATCGCCGACCACGTTGAGCCGGATGGTGCGACCACCGGGCGTGCCGGAGGGGGCCGGGACGTAGCTCGGCCCCCGACCCCCTCCGGAAATGTCCTCCCAGCGCGCGGCGTAGCCGTCCACCGCCGCCTGGTCGAAGGCAGGGAAGGCGTGCGGCGCGACGACGTCCTCGGCGAGGACGTTGCCGTGCGCCTGGGTGAGGTCGAGGTCGAGTGGTGGCAGCGCGCGCAACCTGCGCAGCACGCTGCCCAGGTAGTCGGCGAGCGGCGTCAACTCGTTCGCGGCCGCCTCGGCGTCGGCCGTCGCGGTCATGTACCAGATCCGCCTGCCGCGTCGGCCTTGACGAACTCGGCCAGCCAGGACCGGAACTCGGTGCCCAGGTCGTCGCGCTCGGCGGCGATCTGCACCACCGTCTGGAGGTAGCCCAGCGGCATGCCGGTGTCGTAGCGGGTGCCCCGGTAGACGATCGCGTGCACCGGGGTGCCCTCGCTGCGCAGCAGCTCCATCGCGTCGGTCAGCTGGATCTCGCCGCCGCTGCCCGGCTTGGTCCGCCGGATCGCGTCGAAGATCGTGCCCGGCAACACGTAGCGGCCGAGCACCGCGAGGTTGCTCGGGGCGTCCTCCGGCTGTGGCTTCTCCACCATCCCGGTCACCTTGACGACCTCACCGATGTCGGTGAGCTCCGACTCCGCCGGCTCGACGGAGGCGATCCCGTACCGCTTGGTCTCGGCCGGGTCGACCTCGAAGAAGGCGAGCACCACACCGCCGGTGCGGGCCTGCAACTCGATCATCGCCGGCAGCAGCGGCTCCGACGGCTTCACGAACTCGTCGCCGAGCAGCACCGCGAAGGGCTGGTCACCGACGTGCGACTCGGCGTACCCGACGGCGTGGCCGAGCCCGAGCTGCTCGGGCTGCCGCACCGTGTAGATCTCGGCCAGCTCGCTGGGCCGACGCACGGCCGCCAGCCGCTCGGAGTCGCCCTTCTCCTCCAGCCTGGCCTCCAGGTCCGGACGACGGTCGAAGTGGTCCACCATCGACGTCTTACCCCGGCCGGTGATCAGCAACACGTCGTTGATGCCGGCCTGCGTAGCCTCCTCGACGATGTACTGCAACACCGGCCGGTCCACCAC
>NZ_JAGPXZ010000617.1:0-3762 GCF_018070305.1 Micromonospora sp. M51
GTCGACCGGGTCGGCGGCCATCACGGTCTGCCACTTCGGCCACTCGGAGTTGCCGACCCGGATCGCCACCGGGCTGCCCAGGGTGACGCCGTGCCGCAGGCCGCCGAGCAGCTCGACCTCGTCCCGCTCGAACGACATCCGGGCACCCCGGCCGTAACCCAGCCGGCGACGGGCCAGCTCGTCGGCGATCTCGGTGGTGGTCACCTCGATGCCGGCCGGCACCCCCTCCAGCATCGCGACGAGGGCGGGACCGTGCGATTCACCTGCAGTCAGCCAACGCAACACAGCGGTCAGTCTGTCACGGCCCGCCACCGGCGCGGCACGCTCCCCGGACCGTCCCGCCCAGCGGACGCCGCCGCCTGTGAGCCGGGCGTCCTGTGCCCCGCACCCGTCGACGGCGGCTCAGATCCCCCGACCGCGCTTGTGCAGGGTGCGTAGCACCGCGTCGGCCCGGACCACCCGACCGGCGACGGCGAGGGCCAGGTAGGCGCGCGGCTCCCGGGGGTTGCTGCGCAGGGTGCGCCGGGCCCAGCGCAGCGCGCCCCGGCGGTCGCCGGCGGCGGCCTGGGCGAACGCGATCTGCCCTGCCACCCGGGCTTCGCCGGCCGGTTGACCGGCGAACTCCGGATAACGCCGCAGCAACCACTGCAACGCCTCCGAGATGGTGTCCCAGCGCTGCGCGAAGTACGAGCGCTTGTGCCAGCGGACCAGCACCGACGGCGTCCGCAGGTTGATCAGCGGCGCGCTGCGCGCGGCCCGCAGCAGGAACTCGTAGTCCTCCGCGTAGCTGCCCGGAATCTCCTCGTCGACCAGCCCGAACCCGTCGCGCAGCGCGGTGGCGCGGATCAGGAAGGTCGACGGGTGCAGCTCCGTCATCCGGTCGCGCAACAGGTCGTCCAGGGTGATCCGGTCCTTGTCGAGCACCCGGTCGACGGTGTGCCCGTCATAGGTGACCCGGATGCCGCAGCAGACGAACTCGGCGGCCGGATCACCGGCCAACGCGTCGACCTGGGCGGCCAGCTTGCCGGGCAGCCACTCGTCGTCGTCGTCGCAGAACGCGACCAGCTCACCCTCGGCCGCGAGGGTGCCGCTGTTGCGCGCCCCGGCCAACCCGGCGGTACGGGTGTTGCTGATCACGCGTACCACGCGGGTCGGGTCGCTGCCCAGCGCTGTCAACGACTCGTCGGGCGCGGACTGGTCGAACACCACCACGACCTCGATCGGGCCCGGGTAGTCCTGCGCCAGGATCGCGCGCACCGCCGCCCGCAGCAGCTCGGGGCGGTCCCGGGTGGGCACCACGACGCTGACGCTCGGCTGCTGGGTCATCGAATCTCCTCCGTACCCGGACGCGGCCGGGACCAGGCCCGCCACCGGGGTGGGCGCGGGGTCGAACGGGCCACCAGGTCGTCGATGATCTGCCCGACCCGGGCCACCGCCGCCCGTTGTGCCTCGTGTGCCTGCGGGTCGGCGGCCACCGCGTACCGGGATGGGTCGGCCACCCCTGCGGTCAGCGCGTCGTGCAGCGCCTCCCGGGTCTCGCAGAGCGCCACCAGCCCGGCGGCGCCGAGCCGGCGGGCGAAGAGAAGCTGATGGTTGTCGACGTGCTCACCGCGAGCCGGGTCGCGGGGCACCACGATGGGCAGGTGGCCGTGCCGGCGGGCCTCCAGGATGGTCGCCGGGCCACCGTGGCAGACCACCAGGTGCGCGTCGCTCATCGCCTGTTGCAACGCGTCGTGACCGAGGAACGCCACCGCGCCGGGCACCTGGGGCGCGCGGGTGTGCCCGTGCTGGACGGTCAGCCCGATCGGGACGGCGGCCTGCGTGTGCCACTGCGCCAGCCAGTCCACGAGCCGGTCGAACTGGTGCTTGTCGGTGCCCACCGCCACCAGCAGTCGCAGCTGGGCGACCGCCGAGCTGTCGCGCTGGCGCGGCAGGCGGGCCGCCTCGGTGCTCGGTTGCGGACGCCAGGCGGTGCCCGTCTCCCCCGTCACAGCAGCGTCCCGACGACTGTCGCCTCGGGGTACTGCCGGCGCTGCTCGTCCCACTGCACGAGCATCGCGGACAGGAACGGCCGGCAGAGCCGGGCGGTGAGCGTCGGGGTGTCGATCCGGTCGTACACCTCGATGTAGACGGTCGGGATGCGCCGCAACCGGGCCAGCACCACGAACGGCACCGCCACCCCGGCGCCGGTGGTGACCACGGCGGCGACCCGCCGCGCCCGCAGCACACGCCAGGCCAGCAGCGCGTTGCGCAGCAGGTTCGGCACGTTGCGGGTGGTCGGGTGGTGTGCCGGCACCAGGTCCTCGCCGGCCAGCAGCGACACCGCCTCCGGGGTGTCGAAGGTGACCCAGCAGCGCCGCCACCGTTCGTACCAGGGCCGCAAGGCCAGTAGTTGGGCCAGGTGCCCGCCGCTGGAGCCGACCAGCAGCAGCACCGGTGCCCCACTGTCGTCGTTGTTCGTGTCCACGCGACTCCCCACAAGTTCGCTTGGAATTTCAGTTCACGCCAGGCAGAAGCAGATCACACGATCCCCGGTCGTTGAATAGAGCGACCGGCCGAGATGACGATCTCCGCAGCAGGTGGTGCGGGCGCACCGAACGTCCGAGGTCCATCGATCGTCATGACCACCTGCGATTTTGTCGTTACTCTGCGGCGTGCCTGCGCCGCCGCGATTCCTCCCGATCAGCCGCTATGTCTTTTCTCGATGACGTCCAACAGTGCGGGATGCAGTGCGGCGTTCCAGCCCGCGCCCGCGTCGGCCAGCCGCCAGGTCCGCAACCACATCTCCACCAGGTACGCGTCGGCGACGAGCCGGCGCTGCGCCGCGTCGAGACCGAGCCGCTCACCGTGCCGGCTCAGATACCCGTCGACGGCCGACGCGGCGACCTCCGCCGGCTCCCCCCGCAGCACGAGCGCGCGCTGGAACGCGTCGTGCGCCAGGTCGAAACCGACCGGCACGTCCGGCCCGCTGTGCTCCCAGTCCCAGGCGACCAACCGGCCGGCGTGCCAGCCCAGGTTCCACGGCACCCAGTCGCCGTGCCAGTGACCGAACTCGACACTGGTGTCGCCGTGCCGGCGGGCCAGCGCGCAGACCGCGGCGACCGCCCGCGCACCGCCCGGCTCGGTCGCCGCGGCCCGGCCGGCCTGATCGCCCAGCCGGTGCAGGAAGGCCGAGTCGAGCAGCGGACGAGGGGTGCCTGCCGGGCCGCCGCGCCGGGCGACGGCGAGCAGCGCGGCGATCCGTGGTGGGTCGTCCACCGGCACACCGCGAACCGCGGGAGGCAACGGCTCGATCACCGCGACCACCTGGCCCGCCCAGGACACCTCGGCGAGCAGCCTCGGCGGCGTCGGGTGGTCGGCGACGTCGGCCACCGCGGGCAACGCCCGCAGCGCCGCCGCCTCCGCGCTGACCAGCGCGCGGGTCGCGTCATTCCAGCCGATCTTCGCGTAGCCGCGCGGACGCCCGTCGGCGTCGAAGAGCTGCAGGGTGGGCTTGCCGTTCGGGTCGGGTGGGCGGACCCCGAAAGCGGCCAGCAGTGGCGTGTCACCCAGGTCGGCGGAGAGCCGCTCGCTCAGCAGCAGGTCCGCGGCGGGCACCCCGGCCGGCACCGTGACGGTCAACGTCGGGAAGGGCGCGAGCCCCACCCGACCCAACCGGGCCAACCCGCCGAGCACCGCCCGCAGCGCGCGCACCTTCGGTGGCCGCAGGGCGTTGTACGCCAGCAGGGACGCCGCCCCGGCCCGGGGCGCGCCCAACGGCAC
>NZ_JAGPXZ010000618.1:0-3758 GCF_018070305.1 Micromonospora sp. M51
CTACTGGCTGGCGCTGATCGACGCCGCCCAGGGCCGATGGGACGACGCCGTCGCCGGCTTCACCGCCGCCCACCACTCCGCCGACCGGTTGGGCTCCCGGCCCTGGTCGCTGCTCGCCCGCACCGGCCTCGTGCATGCCCTCGCCAGCCGAGGCCGCCCGGACGACACCGCGACGGTGACCCTGCTGCGGGCCGCCATCATCCAGGAGGCGACCGCTCTCGGCATGACGCAGGTGCTCCACCGTCTCGCCGCCCCGACGACCCCCGACACCGACCGCCCGGACCACACCCCCGCGCCGGGCCGGACTGCCGTACCGGGCCAGGCTGCCGTGCCGGGCGAGGCCATCGCGCCGGGTCAGGCCGCCGCGCCCAGCCAGGCCGTGCCGGTCGCGTCGGCCATCGCGGGGTACGAGTTTCGGCGCGACGGGCCGGTCTGGCAACTCGCGTACGCCGGTGTGGTCGTGCACCTGCCCGATGCCAAGGGGTTGCACGACCTGCACCTGCTGCTGAGCCACCCGGGCAGTGACGTGCCGGCGGTCGAGCTGCTCGACCCGGCGGCCGGGCCGGAACTGGTGGCCGCCCGCCGGATGGGAGCCGACCCGGTCCTCGACGACGAGGCGAAGGCCCGCTACCGGCGGCACCTGGCCCGCCTCGACGAGGAGATCGACCGGGCCGCCGCCCGCGATGACGACCTCAAGGTGTCCAAACTGGACGTCGAGCGGGGTGCACTGCTCGACGAGCTGCGTGCCGCGGCGGGCCTCGCCGGCCGGAGCCGCCGCCTGGGGGACGAGGCCGAACGGGCCCGCAAGACGGTGACCGCGCGGATCCGCGACACGCTACGCAAGCTCGACGACCGGCACCCGGCACTGGCGAGCCACCTGCGCGACTCCGTCTCCACCGGCACCACCTGCCGCTACCGGCCCGCCGAGCCGCTGCCCTGGCGGCTCTGAACCCACGGTCGGGGCGGGCCGTTGGCTCAGCTCAGTCCTTGAGATCGGGGCCGGGTTCCAGGACCCGGGCGAGCCAGTCGGCCTGGGTGCGCCGTGCCGCGTCGGAGACGCGAAAACGCGGGAACAGCGCCGAAAATCCGTGGAAGCCGCCAGCCCACAGGTGCAGTTCGGCCTGGCCGCCGGCGGCCCAGATCCGGGTGGCGTAGGCGACGTCCTCGTCGCGGAACACCTCGGCGGTCCCGGCGTCGATGTACGTGGTCGGCAGACCGGACAGGTCGTCCGCCAGTGCGGGTGAGACGTACGCGGAGACGTTCTGGTCGGGGTGCTCGCCGAGGACGCTGCGCCACCCGAACTCGTTCATCTCCCGGGTCCACACGCCGTCCAGCCCGCTGTACTGGTGACTGGAGGTGGTGTCGTTGCGGTGGTCGAGCATGGGGCACGACAGCAGTTGGGCGGCGATGGTCGGGGTGTTGCGGTCGCGAGCCATCAGTGTGACCCCTGCGGCAAGGCCACCTCCGGCGCTGGCGCCGGCCACGACGATGCGGGCCGGGTCGATGCCGAGATCCGCGGCGTTCTCGGCCACCCAGAGCAGACCGCGGTAGCAGTCGTCGACCAGGGTCGTGCCGGTTGCCTCCGGGGCCAGCCGGTAATCCACCGAGACCACGACGGCGCCGAACCGGTCGAGCCATTCCAGCGGAATGTCGATGTTCGAGAAGCGGTCGCCCCACATCATCCCGCCGCCGTGGATCCAGTAGACGCAGGGCGCGCCGGCGGCACGATCGGTGGGGCTGAGGATGGACAGCGGGATCGGCGTTCCGTCGCCGGCGGAAACTGTGACCTCGCGCCGGGAGACCGCGCGGCCTTCCAGGTGGATATCGATCGACGGTTGGGGGAAGTGGCGAAGCTGTTCGATCACCTCGGGGCCGAGGGGCGGCATGGGCGGCAGCTCAGTCAGGGGTACGAGCAACTCGGGGTCGATGCCCGGGCGGGGGAGGTTCATCGTGGATCCTTTCGCTGGTGCGGGTCGGGTGAGGGGGTGCTGTCGCCGGCTCAGAAGGTTGCCTTGCCGCCGACCGGCACGGCGTCGGTGTACGTCGAGTCGCCGGCCAGCAGCGGCTGAAGCTTCGCGACCAGGGCCTGCGCCTGCTCCCCGGCGAAGAACGCGCTGTGCGCCTCGGCGCTGGTCCAGCCCTCGATCACGTGGACGACGTCACGGTCGGTGGCCGAGCGGGCCACGAGGAAGACGACGCAGTCGGGGTGGGGCAGGGACGGCGCGTCGAGCAACAGTTCGATCAGCTCGTCCGCCTTTCCCGGCTGAGCGGTCATGGTGGCCTGGAACCCGTGGTGGACAGTCATCGAAGTGACTCCTAATCGTCTAGCTCTTGCTGCGATCTCGGAAAACTGACACTTCAATAAGACCATCGCCACCAGCGGAAACGTTAGAAAGATGCTCTTGGGTTCTTGCCTGATTCTCTCGTTGTGACGAGCATCGGTCATGTGCTTCAATCGGGCCGTGTACCTCGACGAGCTGCGGACGTTGCTGGCCCGCCACGCCCACCCGGACATGCGCACCCCCATCGACGGGGTGCTGATCTCGAAGGTCGACCAGCAGACCGGGCCAACCACGTCGATGTCGGGCACGGTGCTGGCGCTCATCGCTCAAGGCGCCAAACGCATGGCGCTGGGTGACCGTGTGTACGAGTACCGGGCCGGCCAGTACCTTGTCGCGTCGGTGGATCTGCCGGTCACCGGCCGGTTCACCCAGGCCAGCGCCGACTCGCCAGCGCTGGGGTTCGGGCTGGTGCTGCATCCGGCCACGGTCGCCGAGTTGCTGCTGCAGGCGGCACCGGGCGACCTCCCACCTCTGTCCGGCGGAACGCCCTCCGGGATGGTGGTCAGCGACGCTCCCGACGAGCTCGGCGACGCGGTGGTCCGACTGCTTCGACTGCTGGACCGGCCCCGGGACGTCACGGTGCTCGCACCCCTGATCAAACGGGAGATTCTCTGGTTGTTGCTCAGCGGGGAGCAGGGTGCCGCAGTGCGGCAGCTGGGCCTGGCCGACAGCAGCCTCAGTCACATCGCCCGGGCGGTGCGGTGGATCCGCGACCACTACGCGCAGGCGTTCCGGGTGGAGGAGCTGGCCAGGCTGTCCGGGATGAGCGTGTCCGCGTTCTATCGCAACTTCCAGGCGGTGACCGCGATGAGCCCGATCCAGTTCCAGAAGCAGATCCGGTTGCAGGAGGCCCGGCTCCTGCTCGCCACCCACCCCAACGACATCACCGGGGTCGGCATCCGGGTCGGCTACGAGAGCCCGTCGCAGTTCAGCCGCGAATACCGTCGCCAGTTCGGCGCGCCGCCCAGCCAGGACGCCACCCTCCTGCGCGGCACCAGCCGAAGCGAGGTGCCAGCGGTCGTCTGACCGCAGACCGACGCGCCAACGACGGACGGACGCCGCCACGGCTGTGGCGGCGTCCGTCGCACTGTCAGCGGCGGTTGTACTTGTACATGGTCAGGGTGCCGAAGACGAGGACGAAGCCGGCGCTCCACAGCAGCAGCCACATCGTTGCCGACGGGTCCGACTCGCCGCTCATCGCGCCCCGGATCGCGGCCACCAGCTGCGTCACCGGGTTGACCTTCACGAACGCCTGGAGCCAGCCGGGCATGGTGCTCGGCTCGACGAAGACGTTGCTCAGGAACGTCAGCGGGAACAGCACCATCATGCTGACCCCCATCACCGACTTCTCGCTGCGCAGGATCAGCCCGAAGAACGTCCACACCCAGGAGAACGCGAACGAGAAGATCACCAGTA
>NZ_JAGPXZ010000619.1:0-3748 GCF_018070305.1 Micromonospora sp. M51
TAGTCATTGCGCAACAGGTGTTGCGGATGTGACGATGGCGTCATGGAACGCTCCGACGTACGCCAGATCACCGACTCCCGGGTGCTGGCCGCCATGTCCCACCCGCTGCGCCGCCGGTTGATGGACGTGCTCAAGGTCCACGGACCCTCCACCGTCGGCCTGCTCGCCGAGCGCACCGACCAGGCCCCCGCGAATGTCAGCCACCACCTCAAGGTCCTCGCCGCCGCCGACCTGGTCACCGAGGCGCCCGAGTTGGCCCGGGACCGGCGCGAACGGTGGTGGCGCCTGGTCACCCGAGGGCTGCGCTGGTCCAACACCGACTTCGACACCGACCCGGCCTCCCGCGCGGTCGCCGACGCCGCCACCTCGCTCAACCTCGACCGGCACGTCGCCCTGGCCCGCGCAGGGCACGCCGCCGACGAGGCCGAGCAGGCCACCTGGAACGACGCTGCGTTCTCCACCGACCACTGGCTGCGCCTCACGCCCGAGGAACTGGCCGAGCTGAGCCGCGAGATGATCGCCGTCCTCACGCGCTGGGCCAACCGGGACCTGCCCGACGACGACGCCGACCGCAGACCGGTCTTCGTGTTCGTCCACGGCGTGCCGGCGCGACCGTGACCGCCGCCACCCGCAGCGACCCCACTGACGTCCGGAAGACCGGCGGGCTGCTGCGGCACCGCGACTTCCGGCTGCTCTGGACCGGCCAGACGGTCAGCAGCATCGGCAGCAACGTCACCACTGTCGCGCTTCCGCTGGTCGCGGTCGCCGTCCTGGACGCCGACACCTTCCAGGTGGCGGTACTCACCGCCGCGGCCTGGCTGCCCTGGCTGCTGATCGGCCTGCCGGCCGGCGCGTGGGTCGACCGGCTGCCCCGCCGACCCGTGATGGTGGCGTGCGACCTGCTCCGCGCGCTGCTCTTCCTCAGCGTGCCGCTCGCCGCCGCACTCGACCGGCTCACCGTCTGGCACCTGCTGCTGGTGGCACTCAGCGCCGGCGTGGCCCGGGTCTTCTTCGAGACAGCCGACCAGGTGTACCTGCCGGTGCTGCTGCGACCCGAGCAACTGCCGGAGGGCAACGCGAAGCTGCACGCCGCCCAGACCGCGAGCTATGTCGTTGGCCCCGGCGTCGCAGGTCTGATCGCCCAGCTCATCGGTGCGGTCGCCGCTCTGCTGCTGGATGCGATCAGCTTCCTGGTCTCCGCGGTGTGCCTGCTGCGGATCCGCACCGTCGAACCGCGCATTCGCCGAGTGGACCAGTCCCGGTCACTGCGCCGTGACATCGCTGAGGGGCTGCGTTTCGTCGCCCGAGACCCGTACCTGCGGGTGCTGACGGTCTTCGGCGCGGCCAGCAACATCGGGCTGACCGGTTACCAGGCCGTGCTGGTGGTCTTCCTGGTCCGTGAGTTGCGTCTCGAACCGGGCCTGGTGGGCGTCCTGATCGCCGTGATGAGCGCCGGTGGGATCATCGGCGCGCTGTTCGCCACCACGGTGGCCCGCCGCTGCGGCACCGCGCGGGCGCTGCTGGTCGCGGCGGCGCTCACCGGCCCACCCGCGCTGCTCATCCCACTCGCCGCACCCGGCATCGGGCTGGCCTGGCCGGCGCTCGGTGGCCTGCTGATCGGCCTCGGGGTGGCCATCGGCAACGTGGTCAAGGGCGCCTTCCGGCAGACCTACACGCCGCACCACCTGCTGGGCCGGGTGACGGTGAGCATGCACCTGCTCAACTACGGCACGATTCCGCTGGCGGCCGTGCTGGCCGGTGCCATCGGCGCACGGTACGGCGTCCAGACGGCAATTGTCGGAATGACCGCCTGGTTGGCGCTCACCCCGTTGATTCTGTTGGTGGGGCCGATCCGGAGGCGGCGGGACCTGCCCGCCGCCCCGGCGTCGTCTTGAGTGCGCTGCGACGGCGGCCGGAGACCGGCCGCCGTCACCGGCACGGAGCTACATCGGGCGGACGTTGTCCGCCTGCGGACCCTTCTGCCCCTGGGTCACCTCGAACTCGACCTTCTGGCCCTCGTTGAGCTCCCGGTAGCCGCTCGTCGCGATGGCGGAGTAGTGGACGAACACGTCCGGCCCTCCACCGTCCTGCTCGATGAAGCCGAAGCCCTTTTCCGAGTTGAACCACTTAACCGTGCCGGTTGCCATGCATCTCTCCCTGTTCAAAGCGGCTGACCCCCGGCCTCTGGCCGATGATCGCCCGTACCTGTTCGACAGTAACGGGCAAAACCCCGATCCGCTGGCCGAAGTGCCGTAGGTCTTCGAGCGAACTCGGGTGAACTCTGCGCGGCGGCACGTGAAAGTCGCCCCGACCAACCGCCGCTGGGGCATGCTTGCGCCGATGAGAAGTGCCGAAGCCGACGCGCTGACCGAGCTGGAACGCGAGGTCGGCACGCCCGGTTCCGGTCTGGACAGACTCCGGTTGATGCCCACCCCCTTCGTCCCCGAGGTGCGGCTGCACCTGGCCGAGGACGCGATCGTCTGGTGGGCCCGGATGGAGGCGACCGCCGGGCACGCGCTGCCGGCGCCGTACTGGGCGTCCGCCTGGGCCGGCGGACAGGCCCTGGCCCGCCACCTGCTGGACCACCCCGAGCTGGTCGCCGGTCGCCGGGTGCTCGACCTCGCCGCCGGGTCCGGGCTGGTGGCCATCGCCGCCGCGCTGGCCGGCGCCGCGGAGGTCATCGCCAACGACATCGACCCGTACGCCGTCGCCGCCGTCACCCTCAACGCGCGGGCCAACCACGTCGCCGTCGACGCCACCGGCGACGATCTGCTCGACAGCACCGAGCCGAAGGCCGACCTGGTGGTCGCCGGGGACGTCTTCTACGACCGCGCGATGGCCGACCGGATGCTGCCCTTCCTGCAACGGACCGCCGCCGCCGGCGCCGACGTGCTGGTCGGCGACCCCGGCCGCGGACACCTACCGGCGGACCGCCTGGCCGTGCTGGCCGACTACCCGGTGCCCACCACCGAACCCTCCGTCGACTCGTCGCTGCGTCACGTGCAGGTGCTGCGCCCCGCCTGAGGCGGAAACCCCCGACTCAGGGACGACCCCGAGTGGGATACCAGGGGTCACTGGGGGCTACGACCCGATGTCCGAAGTGGCGCGGCGGCCATAGCGTCGACGCATGACGCAATGGGTGGCCCAGATCGGAGAACTACCGGTTCTGCTGCTGATGGGCGCGCTCGGGCTCGTCATGCTCTTCGACGCCGTACCCCGATCCTCGCCGCCGTCGGGGTCGGCCGCCCGAGCACCGGGCTGGCCACCTTCGCCGCGGTGCTGGTCGGCTGCCTGGCGGGCTGGTCGCTGAGCTTCCTGATCGGCCGTCGCTACTCCGACCGGCTGCGCCACAGCCGCCTTGGCGGTTGGATCGGCGAGCCCCGCTGGACCGCGGCGGAAGGCATCCTGCGCCGCGGCGGCGGTCGGATGATGGTCGTCGCGCCGTTCCTGCCCGTCTTCAACGCGCTGCTGCCACTGGCCGCCGGCGGGCTGCGGATGTCGTACCGTCGATTTCTCGGCTGCGCGACGCTCGGCGCGGCCGCCTGGGCCGGTCTCTACCTGGCCCTGGGCACCGCGGCGCGGTCGGTGGTCGGGCTGCTGCCGGGCAGCCCCAGCCCGCTGCTGGTCACCATGGGGGTCGGGCTGGTGCTGGCCTCCGTCGCGTTGCTGGGGGCGCGGCGGCGGTTGTTCTCCGTCGTTGGCTGAGCTTGCTTCTCTGGGGGGAGTGGGGCTCGGGGCCGGGTTGCGG
>NZ_JAGPXZ010000062.1:0-14476 GCF_018070305.1 Micromonospora sp. M51
TACCTGGAGGAGGCCGACCAGCTCGCCAACCGGATCTCGGTCATCGACGCCGGGCGGGTGGTCGCCGAGGGGACGCCGGACGAGCTGAAGTCGATGACCGGCGGCGACCGGATCGAGGTGGTGGTCCGCGACCCCGCCGCCCTGACCCGGGCCGCCGGTGTCGTCGCGCCGATCTGCGGTGTCGAGCCCGCTGTCGATCCGGAGATCCGGCGGCTCAGCGTCCCGGTGGCCGACCGGGTCGCCGGGCTGGTCGACGTGGTGCGGGCGTTGGACGACGCCGGGATCGCTGTCGAGGACATCGGTCTGCGGCGCGCCACGCTGGACGAGGCGTTCCTGTACCTGACCGGGCACCGGCCCGACGAGACCGGCGAGCCCGTCGGCGCCGGACGAAAGGCGGGAGTGGCATGACCACGGCGATCACCGACGGTTGGACGATGACCCGGCGGAACATGCTCCACGTGGTCCGCGCGCCGGAGGAACTGATCCTCTACTTCTCCCTGCCGATCATGTTCGTGCTGGTCTTCGGGTACGTGTTCGGCAGCGGCATGCAGGTGGCCGGCGGTGGCAACTACCGCGAGTTCCTGCTGCCCGGCGTCTTCGTGATGACGATGCTGTACGGACTCGGCGCCACCGCGACGGGCGTGGCGCTGGACCTCAGCCGGGGCGTCGTGGACCGGTTCCGGTCGATGCCGATGGCCCGGTCCGCCCTGATGACCGGTCGCAGCGCGGCTGACCTGCTGCGCGCGCTGTTGGAGATGTCCACCCTGCTGGTCTGTGGCCTGCTCGTCGGATGGCAGTGGCGACTCGGGGTGGGCAAGGCGTTGCTCGCCGTCGGGCTGCTCCTGCTGCTCCGGGTCGCGATCACCTGGGTCGGGATCTACCTGGCGTTGCTGGTCCGCAACCCGGACACGGTCGGCGTGATCGTCTTCCCGGCCGCGTTTCCGCTCACCGCGATATCGAACGTCTTCGTGTCGCCCGAGCTGATGCCGTCGGTCATCGGTGCGATCTCGGAGTGGAACCCGCTGTCGGCCACCGTCGCGGCGATCCGCGAACTGTTCGGCAACCCGGGCCTGGGCGGCGACTCCTGGCCGGCGGAGCACGCCATGCTGCTGGCGGTGCTGTGGCCGGTGCTGCTGATCGCGATCTTCGCCCCGCTGGCGGTGCGCCGCTACCGGCGGTTGAGTCGCTGATCGAGGACGTGACGGGGGTCAGCGGCGGGCCCGCAGCGCGTAGACGGCCGCGCCGACGGCGAGCACGCCGAATCCGGCGAGGACGCTGCTGAGCGGCAGGTTGACGGCGAGCAGCAGGCAGCCCACCAGACCCAGAGCGGCGAGGACCTGGACCGGCAGCCGCCGGTCCGGGTCCCGGCCGAGGGTGAGGGCCGCCGCGTTGGTGATCGCGTAGTAGACCAGCACCGTGCAGCTGGAGAAGCCGATCGCACCGCGTACGTCGCCGAGCAGCACCACCACGATCACCACGGCGGCGACCGCCAGTTCGGCCCGGCGCGGCACCTGGTGCACCTGGTGCACGGCGGCCAGCGCACCGGGCAGGTCGTGCCGGCGGGCCATCGCGAGGGTGGTCCGGCCGACCCCGGCGACCAGGGACAGCAGCACCCCGACGACGGCGATGGTCGCACCGGCGCGGACCACCCACGCCAGGCCGGGCAGCCCGGCGGCGGTCACCACGTCGACCAGGGGCGCGGCGGAAGCGGCCAACCGGTCGGCGCCGAGCACACCCAGCGCGACCACGGCCAGCACCAGGTAGATCGCGAGCACCACCCCGAGCGCCAGCGGCACCGCACGCGGGATGGTCCGCTGCGGGTCGCGGACCTCCTCGCCGAGCGTGGCGATCCGGGCGTACCCGGCGAAGGCGAAGAACAGCAACCCGGCGGCGGTGAGCACACCCCGCGCCGAACCGCCGCTCTCACCGAGCCGGTCCAGGTGCACCGGCCCGCCCAGCAGGCCGACGACGGTGACGAGGGCCAGCACCGCGAGCACCAGCGCGACCAACGCCCGGGTCACGGCGGCGGTCTTGCCGATGCCGCGCAGGTTCACCGCGGTCACCGCGAGCACCGCGGCGGCGGCCACCAGCCGGGCCTGACCCGGCCACAGGTACGCCCCGATGGTCAACGCCATCGCCGCGCAGCTGGCCGTCTTACCGACCACGAAGCCCCAGCCAGCCAGGAACCCGGCGAACGGCCCGAGGCGTTCCCGCCCGTAGACGTAGGTGCCGCCGGACTCGGGGTACCGGGCGGCCAGCCGCGCCGAACTCGTCGCGTTGCAGAAGGCGACGAAGCCGGCCAGCACCAGCGCCGGCAGCAGGCCGGCGCCGCCGGCCGCCGCCGCGGCCGGGCCGAAGACCACGAAGACGCCCGCGCCGAGCATCGAGCCCAACCCGATGACAACCGCATCGGGTACGCCCAGTCGCCGCGCCAGTTGATCCACAGGCCAAACCTAGGAGTACGAGGTGAACGGCCGGTCCCATTCGCGTAGCCGGCCGGGAAGCGGGATGCCGTCCCAGGGCACCCGGTGCAGCAGCCGGTCCAGGAACAGCCCCAGCAGCAGCCCGGCCACCGAATCGGTCAACCAGTGCCAGCCCAGGTAGGTGGTGGTGGTGAGAACGACCAGCGGCGGCACGATGCGGATCACGGTGACGAGTCGGGCCGGTAGGTGCCGGCCGAAGCTGCGGGCCAGCGGGGCGAGCAGCAGCGCGATGACGCCGTACCAGACGATGGCGTTGGCGACGTGCCCCGACGGGTAGGACTGGGCGAATCGGACCGGCAGGTCGTCGTGGAACAGCGGCAGGGTCTGCTCGGGTGGCAGGAACGGCTCCTTGATGCTGGCGCTCGGTGCCGTCCGCGCGGTCCAGACCTTGAGCGGACCGATCGTGAAGGTGGTGACCACGAATCCGACCACCGGCAGCAGGATGGGCCGCACTGACCGCAGCCGAACGGCCAGCAGCACGCCCAGCCCGGCGCCGATCAGGGTCAGCGGGGTGCCCTGGCCGAGGAAGTTCAGCACCCGGGCGACCCAGTACGCGGCGGTCGGTCGATGCCCGTCGGCCCAGTCGGCGACCGCCCGGTCCAACCCGAAGAGCTGGCCGGTGGCGAGGGCGACTGTCAACCCGGCCAGACCGACGAGCAGGAGGGCGTCGAACCACCAGCCGGCCGGGCGGACGGGCCGTAGCCGCAGGTCACGTCGTACCGCCGTGGGTTTGAACACGCGACCACGCTACCGGCCCGGTGCGAGGCCGGGATGTGCGGCGCTGTGGGCCCAACCACGATCAGGAGCGGATACCGGGGGCGAGGCGTCATGCTTGTGCCCGTGCGGATCACGTCTGCCCTCGTGGACCCGGCGCTGCTCGACCTGCCCTGGTCGACGCCGCTGGAGGAGTGGCCTGCCCAACACCTGGTCGCGCTGCCGCAGGGCATCTCCCGGCACATCGTCCGGTTCGTCCGGTTGGGCGATTACGTGTACGCGTTCAAGGAGACCCGCGAGCGGATCGCCGAGCGGGAGTACGACCTGCTGCGGGCCCTGGAGCGGATCGACTTTCCCTCGGTCGAGGCGGTGGCGGTCGTCGCCGACCGGCAGACCGAGGACGGGGAACCTCTCGAATCGGTGCTGATCACCCGGCACCTGCAGTTCTCCCTGCCGTACCGGGCGTTGTTCTCGCACACCCTGCGGCCGGAGACGATGAGCCGGCTGCTCGACGCGCTCGCCGCCCTGATCGTGCGGATGCACCTCACCGGCTTCTTCTGGGGCGACTGCTCGCTGTCGAACACGCTGTTCCGGCGGGACGCTGGCGCGTTCGCCGCCTACCTGGTGGACGCGGAGACGGGCGCCCTGCACAACTCGCTCTCCAACGGGCAGCGCGGTGAGGACCTGGAGATCGCCCGGGTGAACATCTTCGGTGAGGCGCTGGACCTGCAGGCCGCCGGCCTGCTGCACGAGTCCATCGACCCGGAGGTGGTCTGCGAGGAGGTCGTGCAGCGTTACGAGCGGCTCTGGCACGAGATCACCTACGAGCAGGCGATCGAGCGGGAGGCCCGGCACGACATCGAGGGTCGGATCCGCCGCCTCAACGAGCTGGGCTTCGACGTCGCCGAGGTGGCCATGTCGTCCATCGACGGTGGGCGTTTCCTGGTCCGGCCGAAGGTCGTCGACGCCGGCTACCACACCCGGCGGCTGCTGCGGCTGACCGGGCTCGACGCCGAGGAGAACCAGGCCCGCAAGCTGCTCAACGACCTGGACGCCTACCGGGCGGAGAGCGACCTGATCGACGAGCAGCAGGCCGCGCACCGCTGGCTCACCGAGGTCTTCGAGCCGGTGGTTCGGGCCGTCCCCACGCACCTGCGCCGCAAGCTGGAGCCGCAGGAGCTGTTCGCCCAGATCATCGAGCACAAGTGGCTGCTCTCCGAGCAGGCCGGCCGGGACGTCGGGATGCGCCACGCGGTCCAGTCGTACCTGTCCGACGTGCTGGTGCACCGCCCCGACGAGCAGGCCGTCCTCGGCGTGGAAGTCGCCAGCCTGAGCTGAGGCCCGGCCCGGTTGTTCCTGGCCTGGTCATTACTGGCCTGCGCGGCCGGCTCGTTCATACGGTTGCTGGTCGGCTCGGCGGCCGGACTTATCCAAGCGGCTGCCTTTGGAGCTGATGCCGCAAACGATTCAGCTCCAAAGGCCCTCCAGGTGCACTGTGGGGCTAGCCGCGGGCGGGCAGCCTGCGGCCATGGGTCGACACCGGGCGCGTCACTCCACCCAGGAGCCGCCGCGCAGCACCCGCACCACGTTGAGGTCGTCGTCCAGCACCACCAGGTCGGCGCGCAGGCCCACCTGAAGGGCGCCCACCCGGTCGCCCAGGCCGATGGCCCGCGCCGGGGTGGTGGCCACCATCCGGGCGGCGTCGGCGATCGGGATTCCGGCGTTCACCGCGTGCCGCAGCGCGGCGTCCATGGTCAGCGTGCTGCCGGCGATCGCGCCGTCGCGGGCGAGTCGGGCCACCCCGTCGGCGACGGTGACAGCCTGGCCGCCCAACTCGTACTCACCGTCGGACATTCCGGCGGCGGCCATCGCGTCGGTGATCAGCGCGGCGCGATCCGGCCCGGCGGTCGCGGTGACGAAGGTCAGCATGCCGTCGTGCAGGTGCACCCCGTCGGCGACCAGCTCGCAGATCACCGTGGGCGCGTCGAGCAACGCCACCACCGGTCCCGGCTCGCGGTGATGCACCGGCCGCATCCCGTTGAACAGGTGGGTGCCGACACTGGCGCCGGCGGCGACCGCGGCGCGGGTCTGCTCGTACGTGGCGTCGGTGTGGCCCACGGCGGCCACCACCCGCTGCGCGGTGAGCAGCTTGATCGCCTCCAGCGCGCCGTCGCGCTCCGGGGCGAGGGTGACCATCCGGACCGCGCCCCGGCCCAGCTCGATCAGCTCGGACAGCTCGTCGGTCGACGGGTCGCGCAGGTACTCGGGGTTCTGCGCGCCGCAGCGGGCGGCCGACAGGTACGGCCCTTCGAAGTGGACGCCCGCCAACACGCCCTCCTCGACCAACGGGGCGAACGCCTCGGTGGCCGACCGCATCAACGTGAAGGGCGCGCTGACCAGGCTGGCCAGCAGGGTGGTGGTGCCGTGGCTCAGGTGGAAGCCGGCCGCCGCGCGGGCCTCGTCGGCGTCCCCGGTGGTGAAGGTGTGGCCGCCCCCGCCGTGCGTGTGCATGTCGACGAAACCGGGCAGGATCCAGTGCCCGTCGCGCACCGATGGATACTCGGCCACCGCCGTGATCCGATCCCCGTCCCACTCGACGCAGCCCTGTCGGACGACTCCGGTCGGGGTCACCACTCGGCCGTTCACCCGTACGGTCATCGCTTCTCCTGATGGTCACGGACACCCACGGCGTCCAGGGCGAGCAGGGCGGCACCGAGGCAACCGGCCTCGTCGCCGAGGGCTGCCGCGACCAGGTGCGGCTCCCGGTGGAAGGTCATTCGTTCTCGCATGGCCGCCCGCAGCGGGGTCAGCAGCCCGTCCCCGGCCTGGGCCAGGCCGCCGCCCAGCACGATCGTCGCCACGTCGAACAGCGCCTGCCCGCTGGCGAGACCGTCGGCGAGCGCGTCGATCGCCTCCTGCCAGACCTGGCCGGCGAGCGGTTCGCCGGTTGCGGCCCGTTCGGCCACCTCCGCCGCCGTCACCGCGGCGTCGGCGCTCGGCCCGGCGAGTTCGGCGTAGCGGCGGCCGATCGCGGCGGCCGACGCGATCGCCTCCAGGCAGCCCCGACGACCGCAGCCGCAGCGCGGACCGTCGGGCCGGACCAGGATGTGTCCGATCTCCCCGGCGGCGCCGTGGGCACCGACGGCGGCCGTGCCGTCGACGACGTGCGCGGCGGCGATGCCGGTGCCGATCGCCACGAACAACACGTGCCCGCTGCCGCGCCCGGCACCGAGCCGGGCCTCGGCGAGACCACCGACCCGCACGTCGTGGCCGAGCGCCGTCGGCAGGCCGAGCCGCGCCACCGCCAGGTCCCGCACCGGTACGTCCCGGAAGCCCACGTTCGCCGACCAGACCGCGACGCCGCGCGCCTCGTCCACCACCCCGGGCACGGCGATGCCCACGGCGATCGGGGTGAGCCCATCGGCGCGGGCCTTGTCGGCCAGCCCTTCGGCCACGTCGAGGATGGTGCCGACCACGGCGGCCGGGCCGCGCGCGGCGTCGGTGGGATGCCGCTCGGCGCGTACCACGACGCCGTCCGGTCGGACCACTGCGCACTTCATGCCGGTGCCGCCGACGTCCAGCGCAACGACCACGCGGTCATCGGTCATGGCGCGAGAACCACTGACCGGGTCAGGTGACGGGGCGCGTCCGGGTCGAGGCCCCGGCTGGTCGCCAGCGCGACCGCGAAGCGTTGGGCCAGGATCAGGTCGGCCATCGGGTCGACCGGGGTACGGCCGGCGGACCAGCTGCCCAGCACCGTGCGCCACCCGTGTGTGCGGCTGTGCACGAAGGCCGCGCCGGTGGCGGCCACATCCTCGGGCAGCCCGTCGGGTAGCTCACCGAACGCCCACACCAGCCGGCCCGGCGCGGCGACCGAGATGGGCCCGTGCCGGTAGTCCATCGCCGGGTACGCCTCGGCCCAGAAGGTGGCCGCCTCGCGGCACTTCAGCGCCGCCTCCTGCGCCAGCCCGATCGTCCAACCCCGACCGAGGAAGGTGGCCTGCTCGATGGTGGCCGGGTCGATCGGCAACGGGGATCGCACCGCCACCTCGGCGTCGGCGGCGAGCGCGGTCACCGGGTCGCCGAGCTGGGCCCGCAGCAGGGCCAACGCGGTGGTGGCGAAGCGGGTCTGCACCACCGACCGCTCGTCGGCGAAGGGCATGGTCACGGTGGCGGTGGCCAGGTCGACCGCCGGGGAGGCCGGGTCACCGACGATGACGGTGGTGGGTGTGTGCCCGCGCAGCGCGGCGAGCAGGTCCAGCACCTCGGTGGTGGTGCCGGAACGGGTGATCGCGATCAACCGGTCGTAGCGGCGGCCGGCGGGGAACTCGGACGCCTGGAACGCGTCGGTCTCACCCTGGCCGGCCTGCTCGCGGCGGGCCGCGTACGCCATCGCCATGAACCACGACGTGCCGCAACCGACGACGGCGACCCGCTCACCGGGGCGCGGCAGGTCACCGCGTACGACCTCGGCCAGCCTGGCCGCCTCCCGCCAGCAGTCGGGTTGGCTCGCGATCTCCGCGTCCACGTACGCCATGGGAAACTCCTCGCAGGGCCGATCGGTGCGCAATACGGCTCGTTACACCCGCATTTCGCGCGTTATTCTGCGCGAACGCAGGTGACCATGGCAACCGACCAGTCGATCGCGCAGGTCAGTCTTTTGCGCCAGCCTAGTTTCGCGCACTAGTGTGCACGCAATCAATCACCGTCCGTGCAGTTGCTGGGAGGGCCCCCGCGGTGGACCGGTACGCCAGATGGAACGCCCTGCTCGAAATGCTGACCGACAACGGCCGGGTCAGCGTCGAGGCGGCGGCCGAGCGGCTTGACGTCTCCCAGGCCACCATCCGGCGTGACTTCGACCAGCTCGCGCAACAGCAGATGATCACGCGGACCCGGGGCGGCGCGGTCGCCAACGGCGTGTCGTACGACCTGCCGCTGCGGTACAAGACGGCCAAGCACTCGGCCGAGAAGCAGCGGATCGGGGCGGCCGCCGCGGCGCTCGTCACGCCGGGCACCGTGGTCGGCCTGAACGGTGGCACCACCAGCACCGAGGTGGCGCGGGCGCTCGCCGTCCGGCCGGATCTCAACACCAGTGCCGAGGGCGCCCAGCTCACCGTGGTGACCAACGCGCTGAACATCGCCAACGAGCTGCTGGTCCGATCCCGGATGAAGGTGGTGGTGGCCGGCGGCGTGGTGCGTCCGAAGTCGTTTGAGCTCGTCGGCCCACTGGGTGGGGCGTTGCTGCGCGAGGTCACCCTGGACGTCGCCCTGCTCGGTGTGGACGCGATCGACCCGCAGCTCGGCGCCGCCGCCCACCACGAGGGGGAGGCGGCGATGAACAACCTGATGGTGGCCCGCGCCAAGCGCGTGGTGATCATCGCGGACTCGTCCAAGCTGGGGGGTCACGCCTTCGCCCGGATCTGCCCGGTCGAGCGGGTGGAGACGCTGGTGACCGACTCCGGTGCCGCGCCGGAGATCGTGGACGCGTTCCGCGCCGCCGGAGTGCAGGTCATCTGCGCCTGACCGGTCACGCTCCGTCAATGAAATAACCTGATCGGCGCGTCAATGCATACCGCGTATTGCGTGGCCCTGCATACCGCGTATGGTGTCGGCTGTCACGCCCACCCATCGGGGGAGGTGCAGCTTGCCAGCTGTCCTGGAGATCGAAGGTCTACGTAAGACGTACAAGAGTCGTCGACGCGGCACCCGCAACGCGCTCGACGGCTTCGACATGCGGGTCGACGCGGGGCAGGTGCACGGCTTCCTGGGTCCCAACGGGTCCGGCAAGACCACCACGCTGCGTACCCTGCTCGGCCTGATCCGACCCGACGGCGGCCGGATGGTGCTGCTCGGGCACGAGGTCCCCGACGCGCTGCCCGCCGTCGCCGGCCAGGTCGGCGCGATCGTGGAGAGCCCGCAGTTCTTCCCGCACTTCACCGCACGCGACACGCTCTCCCTGCTCGCCGGGGCGGGCGAGGTGCCGGCCACCCGGGTCGACGAGGTGCTGGAACTCGTCGGGCTGCGCGACCGGTCCGGCGAGCGGGTCAAGACGTACTCGCTGGGCATGAAGCAGCGGCTCGCGGTGGCCTCGGCCCTACTGAAGAACCCGAAGCTGCTCATCCTCGACGAGCCCGCCAACGGCCTCGACCCGGGCGGCATCCGGGAGATGCGCACGCTGATGCGTAACCTCGCCGAGTCCGGAATGACAGTGGTGCTGTCCAGCCACATCCTCGGTGAGATCCAGCTGATCTGTGACTCGGTCACTATCATCTCGCTGGGCCGGCGGGTCGCGTTCGGCCCTGTCGACGAGGTGCTCGCGCAGCACTCGTCCGGTGCGGTGCGGATCCGGCTGGAAGCGGTCAGCGACCTGCCGGTCGCCACCGACGTGCTCACCCAGGCGGGGATCCGGGTCACCGGTCACCCCGACCACCTCATGCTGGCCGGCGTCGACAAGCCGGCGTCGGTGACCCGGCTGCTCGCCGAGAAGAACCTCTACGTCAGCGAGTTGGCGCCGATCGCCGTCGACCTGGAGAGCGTCTTCCTCGAACTGACCGCCACCGCGCCGGTCCCCGGCCAGCACCGGCAGGTCGACGAGTCCATGAAGGTCGGCGGGACGGCTCAGCCCGGTCCCGCCGGGGGAGGGTGGGGCGCGTGAGCCTCTTTCGTACCGAACTGCGCCGGCTCAGCAAGCGGCGCTTCACCCGTTACATGACGCTGCTCGGCCTGGTGGTGCTGGCCGCGGTGGTGGTCGGGGTGTTCTTCACCAACCAGAAGATCGACGCCGGTCAGCTCGCCCGGGCCGAGCGTCAGGCCGACCAGCAGTACCAGGAGCAGGTGCGCTGGAGCGAGCAGGAGCGCGCGGCCTGCGAGCAGGCCAAGGCGGCCGGCACTCCGAGCGACGGCCGCTACCCGGACGACTGCTCGATGATCGCGCCGCCGCCTCGGGACCAGATCGAGGCGAAGTGGTTCCTGCCCTCGACGTTCAACTTCAAGGAGACGTTCGACGAGACGCTGATCCCGTTCGCGGCGATCCTCACCCTGGTCGGGTTCGTCATCGGCGCGTCCTTCGTCGGCGCCGAGTGGAGCACCGGCGGCATGATGAACCTGCTGCTCTGGCGGCCGAAGCGGCTCACCGTACTGCTCACCAAGCTGGCCGCGCTGCTCACCGGCATCCTGGCGGTGACGCTTCCGGCCGCGGTGCTGTGGTTCGCCGGGTTCTGGGCGGTCGCCACGTTCCGGGGCAGCACCGAGAAGATGACCTCGGGGGTCTGGCAGTCGTTCGTGCTGACCGGCGTACGCGGCGTCGCGCTGGTGGTGGTGTTCACCACCATCGGGTTCGCCCTCGCCTCGCTGGGTCGGCACACCGCGATGGCCCTCGGTGGCGTGGTGGCGGTGATGGTGGTCGGCCAGTTCGGCCTGGGCATCCTGCTGGACATGGCGGGAGTGCGTTTCGCCGAGGCCTGGCTGCTGCCCACCTACGCGCTGGCCTGGATGACCAAGAAGATCACGTTGGAGGACTGGAACGCCTGCAACGCGACCTACTACGGAGAGTGCAAGCCGGCCACGATGGACATCACCTGGCAGCTGTCCTCCGTGCTGCTCTCGGTCGGAGTGGTGGTGATCCTCGGGGCGGCGCTCTGGGCGATGCGCCGCCGCGACATCTCCTGACGTTCGGCCCCCGACGGCCCCCGGCGCGCGCCGGGGGCCGTCGGGCGTGCGGCACCGCCGCGCCGGCTGCTGCGACCCGGGCCCAGGCTGGCTAGGCTGAGCGAATGTCCGCCGACGCCACCACCCCGGAGCCGTCCACCGACGCTCGTCCGGGTGGCGTCGGCCAGACCGTTCCGACTCCCCGGCCCGCTCCTGCGATCGAGACCGCCGACGAACCGGCGCTGCCGGTCGAGCCGGTCGAGACCGCTGACGATCCGGCGTTGCCGGCCGAACCGGTGGACGTCCAGCCCGTCGACCCGGCGGCGGCGTTGACCGAGCGGGAGCGGGCCATCCTCGCCTTCGAGCAGCAGTGGTGGCGGCACGCCGGCGCCAAGGAGCAGGCCGTCCGGGACACCTTCGGGCTCTCGTCGACCCGCTACTACCAACTGCTCAACGGTCTGCTGGACAATCCCGCCGCCCTCGCCGCCGACCCCGTGCTGATCAGCCGACTCCGCCGGCTGCGCTCGTCGCGCGCCCGCAACCGTCGCCGCTGACCGAACGCCCCGCGATCTTGCACTTTCTGCGGCCGTTTCGCGCCTTCTGCACGCCTTTGTCGCGACTCAAAGTGCAAGATCGCCGGCGGCGGCCGTGGGCCCTGCCGTTGGCGGCCCGCCGTCCGGCGGTCGGCCCAGCCGCATGCCGCCTGACCTGGCGGGTAGGCGGGAGGCGTTCCGGGGTCGCACGCGACCTCGGGCCCAGGAAGGGAGCGGGGTATGACGGCAACGAACCAGAGCGGTACCGGACAGCAGGCGCGACAGGAGGCCTCGCGGGTCGGCCAGCAGGCCGCGCAGGCTGGGGGTCAGGTCGCCCACACGGCCGCTGCGCAGGGCGGGCAGGTGGCCGCAGAGGCGCGGCGACAGGCCCAGCAGTTGACCGGGGAGGCCACTGGGCAGCTTCGGGATCAGGCGCAGACACAGCAGCGGCGGGCCGCTGCGGGACTGCGCGACCTGGGCCAGAACCTCAGTTCGATGGCCGAACGGGACGGCGATTCCGGGCTGGCCGGTCAGGTGGTGCGCAGGGCCGCCGACGCCGCCCAGCAGGCCGCCGGCTGGCTCGACGAGCGCCAACCCGGCGAGGTGCTCGACGAGGTCCGCACGTACGCGCGGCGCCATCCGGCGACGTTCCTCGCGGGCGCGGCGGTGGCCGGGCTGCTCGTCGGGCGGCTCACCCGTGGCCTGACCGCGCCGACCTCGGCCAACGGTCAGGACGGCGGCGCGTCCGGTGCTCCGTCACCAGCGCAGGGCGCACCGATGGACGCCGGTCAGCAGCCGTACGTGGGGACGGCCCGGGCGCAGAACGTCTCGCCGGCCGGTCAACCGGCACGGGACCTGCCCGGCGGGGTGGCACTGTGAGCGCCCCGGAGAAGGAACGAACCCAGGCGTCGGTCGGCGAGCTGATCGGCGACGTGACCCGGGACATGTCCACCCTGGTGCGCAAGGAGATCGAGCTGGCCAAGGCCGAGCTGCGCGAGGAGGCCGCCCAGGCAGGCAAGGCCGGCGGGATGTTCGGCGGCGCCGGACTGGCCGGGTTCCTGGCGGTGCTCTTCGTGTCGTACGCCCTCTGGTGGGGGCTGTCCAACACGATGGACCAGGGGTGGGCGGCGCTGATCGTCGCGGTGCTCTGGGCCGCCGTTGCCGGTGGCCTCTTCATCAACGCCCGGACCCAGCTGAAGCGGGCACGTGCGGTTCTGCCCCGAACGAAGCAGACTGCCCGGGAGTTGCCGGACGCCCTGCGGGGCCGGTGAACGAGTCGGGAGGAACAGATCATGTCCACTGATCCGGATCGGATCCGGCGGGAGATCGAGACCACCCGCAACGAGTTGAGCAGTGACGTCGACGCGCTGACCGACAAGGTCAACCCGCGTCGGATCGCCGGTGACCGCGTCGGGCAGGCCCGCGGGGCGTTCACCCGAGCGAAGGAGAAGATGATGGGCAGCTCGAACCACTTCGGGCAGGAGGCCAGCCAGCGGATGTCGCACGCGGCCGGCTCGGTACGCGACGAAACCCGTTCACTCGGGCAGCACTCCCGCGAGCAGGCTCAGGGCAACCCGATGGCAGCCGGCCTGGTCGCCTTCGGAGTCGGTCTGCTGGCCGCCTCGTTGATCCCGCCGAGCGGGCGTGAGCGGCAACTCGCCGGACGAGCGCGGACCATGGTGAGTGAACATTCCGATCAGCTGCGTGAGCAGGCGAGCCAGGTCGGCCACCAGATGCAGGACAACCTCCGGGAGCCTGCGCAGCAGGCGGCGCAGTCGGTGCGGTCCAGCGCCCAGCAAGGCGTGTCCGCGGTCCGCGACCAGGGCCGTTCGGCCGCCGGTCGGGTGCAGGGAGAGACGCATGCGGCCGTCGACGACCTTCGACAGCGCTGACCCGGTCGGCGTGCCGGGGCCGGCGTCGATGATGCGGGTACGCTCCGCGTCCGCGCCGGCCCCGGGCCGGCCGGTCAACGAGGATCTGGTCTTCCGGTTCGGCCCGCTGGTCGGTGTCCTGGACGGCGCGACGGTGCCGGACGGCTTCGACACCGGCTGCGTGCACGGGCCCGAGTGGTACGTCCGGCACCTGGCCGCCCGGATCGGCGTCGCCGAGGCGGTACGCCCGGCGGCCCGGCTGACCAGCAACCTGGCCGCTGCCATCCTCGCGGTGCGCGCCGACCACGGCGGTCAGTGCGACCTCGACCATCCGGGCACCCCGTCCAGCACGGTGTGCCTCCTGCGGGACTGCGGCGACCAGGTCGACTACCTGGTGCTCTGCGACAGCCCGCTGGTCCTCGACGCGGGCGGGCAGGTCAGCGTGGTCACCGACAACCGGCTGGACGCGGCGATGACGGAGCTGCGGGAGACCGTGGCGATCGTGCCGGGCGGCGCGGCGGACCCGGTCACCCGGTTCCGGCACGCGGTGAGCGTCCAGCGGGAGCGGATGAACCGCACCCACGGCTACTGGGTGGCCGCCGCCGACCCGGACGCGGCCTTCCACGCGGTGACCGGGACCGCACCCCGGTACGGTCCGGGGGCGTTGCGGCGGGCGGCGTTGCTCAGCGACGGTGCGTCCAGCGCGGTGGAGCAGTTCGGTCTGACCGACTGGGCCGGTCTGCTGGACCTGCTGAGCGTCGACGGTCCGGGCGCGTTGATCGACAGGGTGCGGGACGCCGAGCGCGACCACCCCGACCGACTGCGCCGGCACAAGTCCACCGACGACGCGTCGGTGGTGTTCTGCGAGTTCGGGTAGGCGGTTCGCGCGTTAGACACCCGGTCGGGTGACAACAGAGCGTGATGCGGAACACCCATACCGCCCGACCGGCCGGTACCGCTGTCCGGACCGCCAGTGGATGGCCAATGGGGTGGACTTCGGCCGATGAGGGCGGCAGACTGCGGCACGTGGCGGGTGCGGTCCGGCTGGAGCCGGTGGACGAGCGAAACCTGGAGCCGTTGCTCTCCGTAGCGGCGGCCGAGGCGGAGCCCGGCGACGTCATGCCCCCTGTTGAGGCACCGGCAGGCTGGTCACTCGCCCGTCGCGAGGCGTTCCGCGAGTTCCACCGAGCCAGCTTCGGCGGACTGGACGGCCCGACCCGTTCACAGA
>NZ_JAGPXZ010000620.1:0-3747 GCF_018070305.1 Micromonospora sp. M51
AGGTCAGTCGCCCGCCCTCGGGCAACCCGCGGGCGATCGCCAGCGACGACAGCCCGGTGAACGTGCCGACCTCGACGGCCTGCCGTACGTCGAGCAACCGGGTGAGGAACGTCAGGAACGCGGCCTGCTCCGGCGCCACCTGCATCGAGGCGTGCTCCGGCAGCACCGACCGGGTCTCCTCGGCCAGGTCCCGGATGATCTCGTCCGGCGGGGAGCCGTGTGCGACCAGATAGGCGTGCAGCTCTTCGGTGAGCGGGATCGACTTGGTGGTCATGACCGGACGTTACCGAGCGGCTCGACGGATTGACCGCCCGCCACGGCAGGTTGGCCGCCCGCCTCGGCAGGTTGGCCGCCGGGCTCGGCAGGTTGGCCGCCGGGCTCGGTAGGTTGGCCGCCGGGCTCGACGGATTGGCCGCCCGGTGCGACCTTCGTCCACAGGTCGGTGATCCGCAGATCCAACTCGGCGAGGAGCCGGCGCAGCAGCGGCATCGACAACCCGACCA
Organism: Micromonospora sp. M51; assembly: GCF_018070305.1. NCBI lineage: Bacteria > Bacillati > Actinomycetota > Actinomycetes > Micromonosporales > Micromonosporaceae > Micromonospora > Micromonospora sp. M51. The sequence goes on from NZ_JAGPXZ010000620.1 coordinate 504, forward strand.
CAGTCCCCGGGTCACCCTCGATCCGCTCCACGAACGGCCCGCCCAGCCCGTCGATAGTGAACGCGCCGGCCACCGCCAACGGCTCACCCGTGGCCACGTACGCGGCGATCTCGTCGTCGCTGATCTCAGCGAAGTGGACCGTGGTCGAGGCGACCGCCTCCGCCCGCCGCCCCGCATCAAGGTCAATCAAGCAGTGCCCGCTGTGCAGCACACCGCTGCGCCCGCGCATCCGCCGCCACCGCCGGGTCGCGTCGGCCGCATCGTCAGGCTTGCCGAGGATCTCCCCGTCGAAGGCCAGCACCGAGTCGCAGCCGATCACCAACGTCCGCTGATCACCGGTCGGGTTCAGTCGGCTCACCACCGCCTGCGCCTTCAGCCTCGCCAACTCCAGACACAGATCCTCGGCCCGCTCGGTCACCACCAGGGACTCGTCCACCCCGCTGACCAGCACTTCCGGCTCCACACCGGCAGCCTGGAGCAACTTACGACGGGCAGGGCTCGCCGAAGCGAGCACGAGGCGGAGCGGCAAAGTCTCAGACACGAGCCCGACGTTACCGCCCAACCCCCACCAGGCCCGACACCCCGCCCAGCGCCCCCACCGATGCCGTCCCGGCGGCCTGGGTGGTCCGGGGCCTTGGCAGCCGTCGTAGCCCGGCGGTTCGCCCGCCGGCACCCTTGATCCACTCGCCTTTCAGGAAAACGCGCTATCCCATCGCCCCGGACACGGCGGTTTCCTGAAAGCCGAGTGGATCACCGCGATCACCGGCTGATTCTGGGCGGCGGATCATCACCACGACGGCGACGTCGCGCTATCACGACCCATCCCACCCCGGCGGCCACGATCACCCCAAGAGTGGCCAGGCCGCGCACGGTCGACCCATCATCCTGACCACCTGGCTGAGCGGCAGCCGTCGTGGTCGGGTCAGCACCGGCCGGAGCGCTCACCGATTCAAAACCCAGCGGCGGTACGTCTGCCGTCAGCGCCGCCACAAGATCGATCACTCCGTAGCCGTACTCGTCGTCGCGCCCAGGAGGGCCCTTGTCGACGGCGGTAGCCGTGAGCCGGTGCGCCACCTCTCGCGCCGGCAGGTATGGGTACTTCGACCTGATCAGTGCTGCCGCGCCCGCCACGATCGCCGTCGCGTCAGAAGTTCCAGTCCCTTTGCGGTACTTGCCGTCGATGCTCGTGCTGTAGATGTCGACCGCCGGCGCAACTACGTCAATATCGGGACCAGTCAGCGAGACGGTAGCGCGTTTCCCATCTCGATCAATTCCGCCAACAGCGATAACTTCCGGGTAGCGTGCTGGGTAACCAACCAGCTGCGCCCACGGCGCATTTCCAGCAGCGGCAACAACTACGATGTCAGCTTGTAAGGCCATTCTGACTGCCTGTTGCAGGCGGTCGCTCACCCCGCCCGCGATCGAGACGCTGATGACATCGGCGCCACGCTCAATTGCGTACTCTATTGCCACTGCCAATGACTCTGAATCGCCATCCCCTCCCGGCGGTGAACAGAGTATCGGTAGGATTCTAGATTTTGGTGCAATGCCGAGCGCGCTTGAACTTCCGTCGCCATGGGCTGCGATGAGGCCGGCCATTCCTGTTCCGTGACCGTCTCTATCGGTCAGCCCATCGCCACTGCCTCCAGCGATCACGTCCTTTCCGGAAAGCAGGTTACCCCTTAGGTCCGGATGCTGATCTACGCCGCTATCGGGAAGGGCAACGATAGCTCCCTCGCCTTCGCTGACCTTGTGCGCTTCTGTGACTCTGAGGAAATTCAGGTGCCATTGCTCGACATGGGCGCCGTTTTCGCGCGCTTGTAATGCAGGGGCCGGAATCCCTCCAGGCAAGCTCAATGCCAACAGAAGAGGGAATGCGAGGTATGACCTCACCGAGGAAGGCCGAGAGCGGGGCCCGGATCAATTGGGCCGTCCTCGTCGGGCGGGAGCACCACAGGTGCGACCCCAGGCTCCATCCTCCATGGATGGTCTGGGTCCCATCGGTTGGACTCGCTGTCACTGTCGTCGGGACCCCATCGATTAGGCCGAGTAGGCGGGGCAGACATGTGCCAATTGGCCCCAGTTCTAGGCGCACCACCAATGGGCGACATGCCGCTGACGCTCCCAAGCGCACGCGGAGCACTTGGCCGCGAGCCCGCCCCTCCCGTTGGCGCCGTCCCAGCGCTCCCACCGCCTATGACACCTCCAACGGGATTGACCCGGCGCGGTGCAGCCGGACCGTTGTTAGGTGATCCAAATCCAAGACCCGGTGCGCCACCGATTAAGCCGCTTGGTGGAGCTGGACGAGGTGTTTGCGTCGTATTAATTCCTTTTAGTTTCGGCTCCTCGGGCAGTAACCGCCCCGTTGACCCACGTTGCTCGGTTGGCTGCCCAATGATCCTTGGCGCGTTAGGGGTAGACCCAAGGCTTGCGGGTGGTATTCCCATGCCAGGTGGCTGGTTTATTGGCCCAATCTGTTGGCCGTGTGGCAAGTCTTGAGTGACGGGGGCGGGCGCTGGGCTTGCTCCACCAAGGACAGGGCCAACCCCCTTTGCGATGGGCATCCGGTCACTTCGCGGATCACCTGAGTTGCCGGGTAGCGACATTCGTGCGGTCGATTGAATGGGAACCGGAACGATCGGCGGGATGACGGGAGCTGCAGTGGGTGTCGTGGCGGCTCCGCCTTCGTCGACGCGGAGAGCGGGCCGCGTGGGAGGTTTTTGGAGGGTTGCTTGGGCTTGTTGGAGTTCGCCGCTCAAGCTGAACATCATCGACCGGGCCTGCGCGTTCAGCTGTTCCAGTTCCCCATCGGCGACAGGCGGTTGGGTGGCCCGGTTGCCCATCACCGCCTTCGGGTCGGCGACCATCGCCTGGTACGCCTGCTTCTGCTGGTACTTGGTCGCGTACTCCTCATAGATCTTGCGGAGCGCGGCGCGGGTGGTGCCGATGGCCTGGGTTGCGGCGGAGAGGGCGGTGTAGTTCGCGGCGGCGGCATCGTGGGTGCGTTGCACCTTGTCGATGAGTTCGTCGAGTTCGGCGAGGTAGGTGCGGGAGGCGGCGCTGGTTTCGGGGGGCCAGGCTGCGGCGAGGCCGCGTCGGTACTGCTGGAGGCGGCCGAGGTGGGTTTGCGCGAGGTCGCAGACCTTGCGCCAGCCGGCGACCTGCTTCCAGTGGTTGGCGGTGTCGTGGTCCTGCAGGCAGGCCCACATGCTGTTGACGTCCATGAGTTGCCAGTCGGTGAGGC
>NZ_JAGPXZ010000621.1:0-3736 GCF_018070305.1 Micromonospora sp. M51
GGACGTGCCCGGCCTGCTCGGCAGCCTCGCCGGGCTGCTCACCGTCGCCCCGGGCCACGAGGCCGCGCTGGCCGCCGCGCTCGGCGGCCTCGCCGACGCGGTCGCCGTCAGTGGGGTGGACGAGGCCGTCGAGGCGATGCGGCTGCTGAAGATCTCCGACGCCGGCCGGGCCGGCCTGCTGGTCGGCAGCCCGGCGGGGCCCGGCATGACCGGCTCCGCGGACGCGCTGCGCCCGAAGCTGCCGGACGGTGCCCGGTGGGCGCCCGACCTGGTGGAGTGCGGCGACGAGCTGCGGCCGGCGGTGCACCGGGCCCTACGCGACGTGGCGCTCGTCGATGATCTCGCCGCCGCGGCGGAGCTGGTCGCCACCAACCCCGAGCTGCGGGCGGTCACCCCGGACGGTGACGTGGTCGGGGCGTACGCGGCCGCGGGTGGGTCGGCCAAGGCCCCCAGCTACATCGAGGTGCAGGCCGCCGTGGAGGAGGCTCGCGCCAATCGGCTCACCGCCGAACGCGCCGCCTTGGAGCTGCGTGACCAGTTGGTCGAGGCGCGCGCCGAGGTGGCCGCCGCCAAGGAGGCAGTGCAGCACGCCGCCGCCGAGAAGCGCGAGGCGGAGAGCCACCGCAACGCCGCCGCCCGCCGCCTGGCCGAGCTGGGCGCGGCAGCCCGGTCCGCGAAAGCCGAGACGGACCGGCTCGGGGACTCCCGCTCCCGCGCCGAGGCCGCCCGGCAACGGGACCTCACCGCCCTCGCCGAACTGGAGGAGCGGCTGCGGCTGGCCGAGGAGACCCCGGTCGACGCCGAGCCCTCCACCGAGGAACGCGACCAACTGGCGGCCATGGTGCCGCAGGCCCGGCAGAACGAGATGGAGGTCCGGCTCGCCGTCCGTACCGCCGAGGAGCGGGTCTCCTCGATCGCCGGCCGGGCCGACTCCCTCGCCCGGCAGGCCACCGCGGAACGGGCCGCCAGGGAACGCGCGGCGGCCCGGCGGGCCGCCCGCGCCCGGGGCGCGAGCATCGCCCGGTCCGTCGCCGGTGGCGCCCGGGAGGCGCTGACCCGGCTGACCACCTCGATCGCGACGGCCGAGGAGCACCGCGACGCGGTCGCCCTGGAACGGGCCGCGCGCGAGGCGGAGCTTCAGGAGGTACGCGGCGCCGCCAAGCGGCTCGGCGCGGAGCTGGAGCGGCTGACCAGCCAGGTGCACCGCGACGAGGTGGCCCGGGCGGAGCAGCGGCTGCGAATCGAGCAGTTGGAGGCGAAGGCCGCCGAGGACTTCGGGCTGGACGTGGAGACGCTCGTCGCCGAGTACGGCCCCACCCAGCCCGTGCCGCCGACCCAGGTCGACGTCGCGGCGGCCGAACGGGACGGTCTGCCGGTGCCCGAGCCGGTGCGCTACGAGCGGCCGGTGCAGGAGAAGCGGGCCGCGAAGGCGGAACGCGAACTCGCCCTGCTGGGCAAGGTCAACCCGCTCGCGCTGGAGGAGTTCGCCGCGCTGGAGGAGCGTTTCAAGTTCCTCTCCGAGCAGTTGGAGGACCTCAAGGCCACCCGCCGGGACCTGCTCACCGTGGTCAAGGACGTGGACGAGCGGATCCTGGAGGTGTTCGCCAGCGCCTTCGAGGACACCGCCCGCGAGTTCGAGCAGGTGTTCACAGTGCTCTTCCCCGGCGGCGAGGGACGGCTGATCCTCACCGAACCGGACGACCTGCTCACCACCGGCGTCGAGGTGGAGGCCCGCCCGCCGGGCAAGAAGATCAAGCGGTTGTCGCTGCTCTCCGGTGGCGAGCGGTCGCTGACCGCGGTGGCCATGCTGGTGGCGATCTTCCGCGCCCGACCCAGCCCGTTCTACATCATGGACGAGGTGGAGGCGGCCCTGGACGACGTCAACCTGGGCCGGCTGATCACACTGCTGGCACAGTTGCGGGAGAAGAGTCAGCTGATCGTCATCACGCACCAGAAGCGGACGATGGAGATCGCCGACGCGCTCTACGGCGTAACCATGCGCAGCGGGGTCACCCAGGTGATCAGCCAACGGCTCAACCGGGCCGACGAGGACGACCAGCGGCACGGCCGCGGCGAGGAGAACGGGTAGTGGCTCGGGAACGCGCGACGGCGCTCCTGCTGGACTTCGACGGCGTACTGCGCCGGTGGGACCCGGCGGTGGCCGCCGTTGTGGAGCGGGAGTACGGCCTCTCCGAGGGGGTGCTCGGCGAAATCGCCATGCAGTGGGGGCGGCTCCAGCCGGTGCTCACCGGCCAGGTCAATCACGCCGAGTGGATGAGCAGTGTGGCGGACGCCCTGACCGAATCGGTGGGCAGCCCGGAACGGGCCCGCGCTGCGGTGGAGCAGTGGCAGAGCTACCGGGGAGAGGTCGACCAGGAGGTGCTGGCGTTCGTCCGGGAGGTCCGCGCGGCGGGCGTCCGGGTCGGGCTGGGCACCAACGCCACCGACCTGCTCGACGCCGACCTGGCCGCGCTCGGCCTGGTCGGCGAGTTGGACGTGGTGGTCAACTCCTCGGTGGTCGGCGTGCACAAGCCCGCCCCGGAATACTTCCAGGCCGCCTGCGTGGCCCTGGACACCCCGCCGGCCCGGGTCCTGTTCGTCGACGACGAGGACTGGGCCGTGCGGGGTGCCCGGTCCGCCGGGCTGTCGGCGCACCGCTGGGGCGGCCACGCCGACCTCCGTTACCTGCGCGCCGCCCTGGCGTACTGAGCGAGGCGACAGCGGCGCGTTCGTCGGCATCGCGGTGACCCGGCCCGCCAACGCTCGGGGCGTCGGGCCGGGTCAGCGCAGCCCGGGGACCTGGGTGACGGTGAAGGGCGGCGCCGGGGCGGACGCGTTGAGCTGGCTGTTCACCCAGAGCAGCCGGCCGGCGTCGCGGACGATCGTGGTCGGCGACTGCGCCAGGCCGGCCGGACGGGACTGCCGTACCACCCGAGCGGTTCTCCGGTCGGCGTCCACGATCGCCAGGTTCCCCGCGAAATCCCAGCCGCCGGCGCCGTCGGGAAAGTTCACCACCCCGTAGAGCCGGTCGCCCTCCACCAGCAGCCCGTCGGCGCCCAGCTGGCCGTCGATCACCTCGACGGCCCTGGCCGTCCGCCCGACCAGGTCGACCCGCCACAGCCGCTCGGTGCCGGGCTGACCGTTGCCCTGGTCGCCGACGAGCGCGATCCGCCCGCCGTCGGTGACGACGATGCCGTTGAGGAATCCCGGCGCGACCGGGAAGTCAGCGGGGGCGAGCCACCGTACGAGGTTCCCGACCGTCGGGCCGTCCAGCGCCGCCCGCCACAGCGTGCCGGTGGCCGAGTCGGTGACGTAGACCGCGTCGGCGGTCAGCGCCAGGTCGTTGAGGGCGGCGCCCGGCCCCGTCCGTCGGGCCAGCAGCTCACCGTCCGGGGCGTACACGAAGAGCGCGCCGGTGTCCCAGCCGGCGACGAAGATCCGACCCCGCCGGTCGACGTGCAACCCGGCCGCCCGGGTACGCCCGTCCGCCCCCGGCGGCAGGAACTGTCGCAGCTCCCGGTCGCGGACGTGACCACGGTAGACGGCACCGGTGCCGAGACTGGTGACGTAGAGGGTGCCGTCCCGGGTCACCGCGATCCCCTCGGGCAGCACCCCGGACGCCCGGGAGACCACGTACGTGTCGGGGCGCGGGCGTTCGGCGAGCGCCGGGGCGGGTACGGCGACGGTCAGCACGGCCAGGCCGGCGGTGGCCGATGCGAGCAGCTTCTTCATGGCC
>NZ_JAGPXZ010000622.1:0-3727 GCF_018070305.1 Micromonospora sp. M51
CAGCAGCTCGGCGAGGGCGACCGGCGGCTCGGCCACATAGAGGTTGGAGACGTGCCCGAGGGTCGCGACCTGCTTCGACACCGCCGCCACCACCGCCGGATGGGCGTGACCGAGAGCGTTGACAGCGATGCCACCCACCAGGTCCAGGTACTCCCGGCCCGCGTCGTCGACCACCACCGCTCCGGCGCCGGAGACCAACGCCAACGGCGGCGTGCCGTAGTTGTCCATCATGGACTGCTTCCACCGCTGCGCCAACGTGCTCATGTCGCGTCCGTCCCGTCTCCCGGCACCACCATCGTTCCGAACCCTTCCGAGGTGAACACCTCAAGCAACGTGGAATGCGCCACCCGACCGTCGACGACGTGCGCGGCGGGCACTCCCCCACGCACCGCCCGCAGGCAGGCCTCCATCTTCGGCACCATCCCCGACTCGAGGCTGGGCAGCAGCTTGGCCAGGTCGTCCGCGGCGATCTCGGAGACCAGGCTGGTGGTGTCCGGCCAGTCGGCGTACAGACCGGCCACGTCGGTGAGCACGACCAGTTTGCGGGCCCGCAACGCGACCGCCAGAGCGGCGGCGGCAGTGTCCGCGTTGAGGTTGTGCAACACCCCGTCGACGTCCGGCGCGACCGTCGAGATCACCGGGATCCGGCCGGCGTCGATCAGATCCGTCACCGCCGACACGTCCACCGACTCGACGTCGCCGACCTGGCCGACGTCCACAGCCTGCCCGTCCACGTACGCCGGGCGGCGCACCGCGGTGAACAACCGGGCGTCCTCCCCCGACAGGCCGACAGCGAACGGACCGTGCGAGTTGATCAAACCCACCAGCTCCCGGCCCACCTGACCGACCAGCACCATCCGGACCACGTCCATCGCCTCGGCGGTGGTCACCCGCAGACCACCACGGAACTCACTGGCGATGCCGAGACGACCCAGCATGGCGGAGATCTGCGGACCACCGCCGTGCACCACCACGGGCTTCAGGCCCGCGTACCGCAGGAAAATCATGTCGGCCGCGAACGCCTGCTGCAACAATGGATCGGTCATCGCGTTGCCGCCGTACTTGACCACGACCGTCGAGCCGGAGAAACGCGCCAACCACGGCAGCGCCTCGATCAGCGTCTCCGCCTTGGCCTGCGCACGAGCCAGATCGCTACTGAGGCTCATGTCGAGTAGGCCGAGTTCTCGTGCACGTAGGCGTGGGACAGATCGTTGGTCCAGATGGTGGCGGCCGACGTACCCGCGTGCAGGTCGATCCGGATCGTCACGTCCCGGCCGGTCAGGTCGACCTTCGAACGGTCCTCGGCGCCGGCACCGCCCCGGCACACCCACACCCCGTTGACCGCCACGTCCACCTCGTCCGGATCGAACGCGGCGGCCGTGGTGCCGACGGCGGCGAGGATCCGACCCCAGTTGGGGTCGTTGCCGAACAGCGCCGTCTTGACCAGGTTGTTGCGGGCCACCGAACGGCCCACCTCGACCGCCTCGTCCTCGTCCGCCGCGCCGACCACGTCGATGGCGACCTGCTTCGTCGCGCCCTCGGCGTCGGCCACCAACTGCTGGGCCAGGTCGTGACAGGCCGCGGTGACCGCGGCGGCCAACTCGGCCGGCGTCGGCTCGATGCCGCTCGCACCACTTGCCAGCAACAGCACCGTGTCGTTGGTGGACATGCAGCCGTCGGAATCGACCCGGTCGAAGGTGACCCGGGTGGCCGCGCGCAGCGCCTCGTCCAGCACCGCCGGCCCTGCCACCGCGTCGGTGGTGAGCACGCAGAGCATGGTGGCCATCCCCGGCGCGAGCATCCCCGCGCCCTTGGCCATGCCACCGACAGTCCACCCGCTGCCCCGCGCCACAGTGGTCTTCGAGCGGGTGTCCGTGGTCATGATCGCCTCGGCGGCGGCCACGCCACCGTCGCGGGACAGCCCACGGATCGCCGAACTGACACCCGGCAGCAGCTTCGGCATCGGCAGCCGCTCACCGATCAGGCCGGTCGAGCAGACCGCGACCTCACCGGCGCCGAGGATCAACCGTGGGCTGACCGAGGTCAGCGCGGCGGCGGTGTGCTCGGCGGTGGCGTGCGTGTCCTGGAAGCCGGCCGGGCCGGTGCAGGCGTTGGCACCACCGGAGTTGAGCACCACCGCGCGGACCACGCCGCCCTGCACGACCTGCTGCGTCCAGAGCACCGGCGCGGCCTTGACCCGGTTCGTGGTGAAGACACCGGCCACGCCGGCGTCCGGGCCGTCGTTGACGACCAGTGCGACGTCCACGCCGCCGCTGGCCTTGAGGCCGGCGGCCACACCGGCCGCCCGGAACCCCCGAGGGGTGGTGACGCTCAAGGGGTGACTCCCCACATCGACAGGCCCGTCGTCTCCGGCAGGCCGAGCATGAGATTGGCGTTCTGTACGGCCTGGCCGGCAGCGCCCTTACCCAGGTTGTCCAGTGCGCTCAGCACGATCAGACGACCCGAGTCGACGTCGACGGTGGCCTGCAGGTGACACGAGTTGGAGCCCAGCGTGGCGGCGGTGTGCGGCCAGCGGCCCTCCGGGAGCACGTGCACGAACGGCGCGTCCGCGTACGCCCGCGCCAGCACCTCCTGCGGGTCGACGCCGCGCGCCGGCGTCGCGGTGACAGTGGCGAGGATGCCGCGCGGCATCGGCGCCAGCACCGGGGTGAACGACAGACCCGTCGCACCGGTGGCCTGCTTGATCTCCGGGACGTGCTGGTGGGTGCCGACCCGGTACGGCGACAGGTCGCCCATCACCTCGCTGGCCAGCAGGTGCGGCTTCGCCGCCCGCCCCGCGCCCGAGGTGCCGGAGGCGGCCACGACCACCACGTCGGCGGGGCTGGCCGCGCCGTCGGCGATCAACGGCGCGAGCGCCAGGGTGATCGCGGCGGCGTAGCAGCCGGTGTTCGCCACCCGGGTGGAGCCGGCGATCAGCTCCCGCTGACCGGGCAGCTCGGGCAGCCCGTAGGTCCACTGCCCGGCGTGCGTGCCGCCGTAGTACTGCGCCCAGGCGTACGGGTCGGCCAACCGGTGGTCGGCGCCCAGGTCGACGATCCGCACCTCGGCCGGCAGTTGCGCCGCGAGGGCGGCCGACTCGCCGTGCGGCAGGGCCAGAAAGACCAGGTCCGCGTCGGCCAGCGTGGTCGGATCGGTCGTGCCGAGCACCAGGTCGAGCCCGGTGAGCTGCGGGTGCACCACGTCGACGCGGTGCCCGGCCTGGCTGTGGGCGGTGGCAGCGACCAGGTCGAACTCCGGGTGCCCGGCGATCAGGCGCAGCAGTTCACCCCCGGCGTACCCGCTCGCTCCGGCGACCGCGACTCGAATCCCCATACCCACCTCCGCATGACTATGCAGCGAAGATTAACAAGGGCGACCCGATTCCTGCAAGTTAATACAGCCCCCTGCATGATGATGTAGGAACCCCGCCCCACCCTCGCGATCTTGCACTTACTGCGCCCGCATAGCCGACCAAAGGTGCGAATCGGCAACACAAACTGCAAGATCGCGAGGGTGGGAGCGGGGGTGGGGTGGGGGTTAGGCGCCGCGCAGGGTGGCGCCGAGGCGTTCGGCCGCGACGGCGACCGCCGCGTCCCGTGCCGCAACCGCCTCCTCGACGGTGAGGGTCCGGTCCGGTGCCCGGAAGGTCAGCTTGTACGCCAACGACCGGCGGCCCTCGCCGAGCTGCGCGCCGGAGTACACGTCGAACAGCCGCACGTCCTCCAGC
>NZ_JAGPXZ010000623.1:0-3723 GCF_018070305.1 Micromonospora sp. M51
TGGCCAACCTGTTCAGCGACGGAGCGCCGCTGACCGAGCGGGCCAGCTCGCTGGCGATCATCATGCTCGCGGAGATCTGGAAGACCACCCCGTTCATGGCGCTGCTGCTGATGGCCGGGTTGGCGCTGGTGCCGGAGGACCTGCTCAAGGCGGCCTCCACCGACGGCGCGACCGCCTGGCAGAAGTTCACCAAGGTGATGCTGCCGGTGATGAAGCCGGCGATCCTTGTCGCGTTGCTGTTCCGCACCCTGGACGCGTTCCGGGTCTTCGACAACATCTTCGTGTTGACCGCCGGAGGCAACGAGACGTCGTCGGTGTCGATGCTCGCCTACAACAACCTGATCCGGGGCCTCAACCTCGGCATCGGCTCGACGATGTCGGTGCTGATCTTCATCACCGTGGCGATCATCGCGTTCGTCTTCGTGAAGCTGTTCGGCACCGCTGCCCCGGGTAGCGACGACGGAGAGAGGCGCTGACATGGCTGTCGAAACCACCACCCGGGCGAAGCTGCGCTGGGGTCTGCTCGACGTCCTCGTGGTCGTCTTCGCGCTGGTCCCGGTGCTGTGGATCGCGTCGCTGTCGTTCAAGACGCCGGCCACCCTCACCGACGGGAACTTCATCCCCCGGGAATGGACGCTCGACAACTACCGGACCATCTTCGACACCGACCAGTTCGTCCGGGCACTGATCAACTCGATCGGCATCGCGTTGATCGCCACGCTGATCGCTGTGGTGCTCGGTGCGATGGCCGCGTACGCGATCAGCCGGTTGGACTTCCCCGGCAAGAAGCTGCTGGTCGGCGTCTCCCTGCTGATCGCGATGTTCCCGCAGGTGTCACTGGTGTCGCCGCTGTTCGAGATCGAGCGGCAGCTGGGCCTGTTCGACACCTGGCCCGGGCTGATCCTGCCGTACATCACCTTCGCGCTGCCGCTGGCGATCTACACGCTGTCGGCGTTCTTCAAGCAGATCCCCTGGGACCTGGAGAAGGCCGCGAAGATGGACGGCGCCACCCAGGGGCAGGCGTTCCGGCGGGTGATCGCGCCGCTGGCCGCGCCCGGGTTGTTCACCACGGCGATCCTGGTCTTCATCTTCTGCTGGAACGACTTCCTGTTCGCCATCACGCTGACCTCCACCGAACGTGCCCGTACGGTGCCGGTCGCGCTGTCGTTTTTCACCGGCGAGTCGCAGTTCGAGGACCCCACCGGGGCGATCTGCGCCGCCGCAGTGGTGATCACCGTACCGATCATCCTGTTCGTCCTCTTCTTCCAGCGTCGCATCGTGTCCGGTCTGACCTCCGGCGCAGTCAAGGGATAGGTGGAAAGTCATGGCTGACATCGTGCTGGACAAGGTGAGCAAGAGCTTCCCGGACGGGACCGTCGCCGTGCAGGACGTCGACCTGGAGATCGCCGACGGCGAGTTCGTGATCCTGGTCGGGCCGTCCGGCTGCGGGAAGTCCACCACCCTCAACATGATCGCCGGGCTGGAGGACATCAGCTCCGGTGAGCTGCGCATCGGCGGGCAGCGGGTCAACGACAAGGCTCCCCGGGACCGGGACATCGCCATGGTGTTCCAGTCGTACGCGCTCTACCCGAACATGACGGTGCGGGAGAACATGGCGTTCCCGCTGCGGCTGGCGAAGCTGGACAAGGAGACCATCAACCAGAAGGTCGACGAAGCGGCGAAGGTGCTGGAGCTGACCTCGCTGCTGGACCGCAAGCCGGCCAACCTCTCCGGTGGTCAGCGCCAGCGGGTGGCGATGGGCCGCGCCATCGTCCGCCAGCCGAAGGCGTTCCTGATGGACGAACCGTTGTCCAACCTCGACGCCAAGCTGCGGGTGCAGATGCGCACGGTGGTGTCCCGCCTGCAGAAGCAGCTCGGCACCACCACCGTCTACGTCACCCACGACCAGACCGAGGCGATGACCCTCGGCGACCGCGTGGTGATCATGCGGGGTGGCGCGGTACAGCAGGTCGGGCCACCGCAGGAGCTGTACGACCACCCCCGCAACCTCTTTGTGGCCGGCTTCATCGGCTCACCGTCGATGAACTTCCTGCACGCCGCCGTGCAGGACGGCGAGCTCCACACCGCCCTGGGGCAGGTGCCGCTCGGCGACCGTGTTCGCCGGGAGTTGGAGGCGGCCGACGCGCCCCGTGAGCTGATCCTCGGCATCCGGCCGGAGCACTTCGAGGACGCCGAACTGGTCGACGACGACACGCGTCGGCGGGGCATGGAGTTCGAGGCGCCGGTGGACATCGTCGAGTCGATGGGCTCGGACAAGTACGTCTACTTCACCGTCGAGGGTGAGAAGGCCAGCGCCGCCGAGTTGGAGGAGTTGGCCGCCGACGCGGGCGCCGCCGACTTCGCCGGTGCCGGCGGCAACCTGGTGACCCGGCTGTCCGCCGAGTCCCCGGTCGCCGAGGGGCAGACGCGGCGGGTCTGGTTCAACCTGGAGAAGATCCACCTGTTCGACCCGACCAACGGCCGCAACCTGACCCTGCACGAGGGCCGGGCCGCCGGCGCGCTCGCCGACTAGCCAGCTAGCCAGCTAGCCAGCTAGCGCCGATCTTGCAGTAACTGTTGTCGACATAGGTCGAACGCCCCTTATGTCGGGACAGAAAGTGCAAGATCGGCGCTGCCGGTGAGCGGGTGGGGCGCGGGGGTGGGAGGGTGGTTGCAGGTCACGTTTCGGGGCGGGGGATGGGGATGAACCGACGATTGGCCGCGCTGGCCAACGCGCACGGTGTTTCCACCTGGTACGAGGATTGGCGGCACCGCCGCGTCGAGGTCGCACCGGAGACCGTGGTGGGTGTGCTGGGGCTGCTCGGCGTGGACGCCACCAGCCCGGCGGCGATCGCCGACGCCCTCGCCGCCGTCCGCGCTGTCGACCGGGGCGCCCTGCCGGAGACGGTCGTGCTCACCCACGGCCGCAGCCGGGCGCTGCCCGGCCCGGGGGTGCTCACCCTGGAGGACGGTGGTCGGCGGGCGGTCGACGGTGAGTTGCCGGCCAACCTGCCGCTGGGTTGGCACCGGCTGGCCTGCGCCGACCGGGAGGTCACAGTGGTGGTGGTGCCGCGCCGGCTCCCGGTGCCACCCCGGGCCTGGGGCTGGATGCTTCAGCTCTACGCGCTCAATTCGGAGCGCTCCTGGGGCATGGGCGATCTCGGTGACCTCGCCGACTTCACCGAGTGGGCCGGGGCGACCGGGGCGGGGCTGGTGCTGCTCAACCCGCTGCACGCGGTGGGGCCGGCGCACCCGGTGGCCACCTCACCGTATTCGCCCGCCAGCCGACGCTTCGTCAACCCGCTGTACCTGCGGGTCAGCGACACCGCCGCGTACCGCGCGGCGGACCCGGCGACCCGTGCGGTGGTCGACGCGTTGCGCCCCGACCGGGGACCTCTGATCGACTACGACGAGGTGTGGTCCGCCAAGCGGCACGCCCTGGAGTTGCTGCACCCTCACGCCCGGCCGGTGGACCTCACCGCGGACCCGGCACTGACCAGCTTCGCCACCTGGTGCGCGCTCGCCGAGCGGCACGGCAACGACTGGCGGGCCTGGCCGGCGCAGCTGCGCCACCCGGACGCCCCGGCGGTCGCCGAGCAGCGTCGGCAGCTCGCCGACCGGGTCACCTTTTACGCCTGGCTGCAACAGCTGTGCGACGAGCAGCTCGACGCCGTCACCGCGGCGGCCCGCGCGGCGGGGATGCCGGTCGGCGTCGTGCACGAC
>NZ_JAGPXZ010000624.1:0-3721 GCF_018070305.1 Micromonospora sp. M51
CTACAAGGACGAGTCGATCGAGCTGTTCACCTCGCTGGGCACCACCAGTGGCGGGTTCGGCACCTTCACCGGCAGCTACAAGCTCCCCGCGAACTCCTGGAAGTGGGACTCGTTCAAGACGATCACCGGTGACCACAACGGCGACGGCCGCACCGACCTCGCGGCGATGTACTGCCAGGCGGACGGGTCGATCACCATGCACACCGCGCTGGCGGACACCAGCGGTGGGTTCGGTGCGTTCACCGGCAGCCTGACCGTGCCGGCCAGCGCCTCCTGGCAGTGGGACGCCATCCGACTTCTCTGAGCACGACCGCTCGGTGTGGGAGGGTTCCCGAGAACCTTCCCACACCGCTGTCGTCGCTGGCCCCGCTGCCGGTACGACGTACGGCACCGGCGGTTAGCATGGCGGGACTATGGCGACTGAGCGTAAGGCGACCGCGGACCCGGCCCGCAGCCTGGCCCTTCTCTGGCGCACCCGGGAGCCGACCAGCCGCAGCGCCGGCCCGGCGCTCAGCGTCGACCGGGTGGTCCGGGCCGCGATCGACATCGCCGACACCGAAGGGCTCGACGCGCTGACCATGCGCCGGGTCGCCGAGGCGCTGGGCGTCGGCACCATGTCCGTCTACACCTACGTGCCGGGCAAGGCCGAACTCGTCGCCGTCATGATCGACACCGCGTACGGCGAGATGCCGCGACCCGCCGTCGAGGGCGACTGGCGCACCCGGCTGGAGCGGATCGCCCGCGACATCCTGGCGCTCTACCAGCGGCACCCCTGGATGCTGCGGGCCGAGACGACCCGACCGGTCCTCGGCCCGCACCTGATGGCCAAGTACGACTACGAGCTCGCCGCGATCGTCGACATCGGGCTCACCGACGTCGAGGTCGACGCGGTGCTCACCCTCGTGCTCGGTCACGTGAAGAGCGCCGCGCGCGCCGCTTCCGAGGTGGTCGACCTGGAGCGCGAGACCGGCATGACCGACGGCCAGTGGTGGCAGTCGCACGCGCCCTGGCTGGAGCGGTTCATGACGGCCAGCGCCTACCCGATCGCCTCGCGGGTCGGCACCGCTGCCGGCCAGCAGCACGGCGCCGCGTACGGCCCGGAGTACGCGTTCGAGTTCGGTCTGCAACGCGTCCTCGACGGCATCTCGGTGGTGGTCGCCGAGCGGGCGGCCAACCGGTAGCCCGGCCGGTTCGGGTCAGCGCGACGCGCCCCGGTCCGCCGCCCTGCCGACCCTGCGGGCCAGCCGGGCGAGTGACCGCGCCGACGGGCTGCCCGGCAACCCGACGTCACCCGGCCCGATCAGCTCGCGCCGGGCACGCAGATATTCGCCGAGCGGGCCGGCCGTGCTCACCCGCCCATCGTAGGAGCAGCCACCGGCCGCCCAGACTGGTCCTGTCACTACCAGGAAAAACAGGGAACCGGCTAGCCCCGGCCCATGGGGTGACAGTGTCGGGGTAAGCGTGATCGAGAGACGGGACAGCAATGACAGAGCCCATCACCACCCCCTTCGGTTTCGCCTCGACCGCCGACGAGGTCCTCGCCGGGGTCGACCTGACCGGCAAGCGGGCCGTGATCACCGGCGGCGCCGCCGGAATCGGCGTCGAGACGGCGCGTTCGCTCGCCGCCGCCGGCGCCGACGTCGTGCTCGCGGTCCGCCGGGTCGCGGCGGGTGAGCAGGCCGCCGCCGACATCGCGGCCAGCATCGGCGCGCAGCGGGTCACCGTCCGCGCGCTGGACCTGGCAGACCAGGATTCGGTACGCCAGTTCGTCGCCGACTGGGACCAGCCACTGCACATCCTTGTCAACAACGCCGGGATCATGGCGTTGCCCGAGCTGGAGCGCACCGCCGAGGGCTGGGAGATGCAGTTCGCCACCAACTTCATGGGGCACTTCGCGTTGACCGTCGGCCTGCACGACGCCCTCGCCGCGGCCGGCGGCGCCCGGGTGGTGTCGGTCAGCTCCAGCGGCAACCTCTTCTCCCCGGTGATCTTCGACGACCTGCACTTCGCGTTCCGGCCGTACGACCCGCTGCTGGCCTACGGGCAGTCCAAGAGCGCCGAAGCGCTGCTCGCCGTGGAAGTCACCCGCCGCTGGGCAGGCGAGGGCATCCACGCCAACGCGCTCAACCCGGGCGCCATCGCCACCGGCCTGCAGAAGCACACCGGCGGCCTGCGTACGCCCAAGGAACGGCAGAAGACCCCGCAACAGGGCGCGGCGACCTCGGTGCTGCTCGCGGCCTCCCCGTTGCTGGACGGGGTCGGGGGTCGCTACTTCGAGGACTGCGCCGAGGCCCCGATCGTCAGCGAGCGGCCGGCCGACTACAGCGGCGTGGCCGGCTACGCCGTCGACCCCGGCAACGCCGAGCGGCTCTGGAGCGTGGCGTCCGACCTGATCGCGCGGCGCGGCACCGGCCGTTTACCGCGACGCCCGGGCTCGGCGGAACCCGCCCAGGACCGGCCGTCCGGGTGGTACGACTGGGGCGGCGGTGGCAGCTGCGGCCGGGGAAGGATGGCGATGGCGGGCAGGCTCCCGGGACGGCTGCTGCTCCGGCGGGAAGACTCGGACCGGGCCCCGCTGATCGTCGCCCTGCTGCTCTGGGTGATGTTCGACGCGATGCCGGGGCTGTGGCGGTCCGTCCGGCGATCCGGCGAGAGTGGCGTGCCCGACCAGCTGCGACACGGACAGCGGCCCCGATGACCGAGCAGGGACGACAGCACGGCGACCAGCCGCGACGACCCGACGTGGTGGAGTTGCGGGTGCACGGCGTGTCCGGGGGCGACCCCACTGTCATCCTCGACCGGCCGCAGGTCCGGCAGGTCGCCGGCGACGACAGCGGGGGCTTCCACCGCGACGCCCGATCGGACGACGCCGAACCGGGCGGGGTGACGCTGGAGGCGTACCGCTGGGGTGACCTGCCCTCCGGCACCGTCGGCCGGACCCTCGCCATGGTCTTCCTGCTGCCGTTCATGCTCGGCAACGTGGCGGTGTGGATGCGACCCACGGGCCGCCACCGCGCAGCCGGGGTCGACGTGCTGTGTCGGCTCCTCGCGCTCAACCTCACCGTGTTGTACGTGGTGTCCGTCGCCGGGGTCGCCCTCGACCTGATCGCCTGGCGCTGTCTCGGCGCGGCCCGGTGCCGCCCGCCCTTCGACACGATGGCCGGACTCGACGGCCGGCACGTCGGGGAGCGGCTGGCCTTGTTGGCGCTCCTGCCGATCGCGGCCGTGGTGCTCCTGCGCCTACTGGGTACCCGCTGGTCCGGCCCGACCGATCATCCACTGTGGGCGATGGAGCCGCTGGTGCGCCGGCTGCGCGCGATCCATGTCGCCGCCGCGCTCGCCGTACTCGACCTCGTGCTGCTCACGGCCCGCCGCGTCGGCGGCGCGACGTTCGGGACGACGCTGCTGCTGGCGCTCAACGCGGCGGTACTGCTGGCCTGCGTCGGGCTGCTCGCCGCTCCGGGAGTGATCGACCGGCCGGCGACCATGCGAACGGCCAGCTGGACCGCCCGCACGGCGGCCGGCCTGTGCGCGGCGACCCTGGCCGCCGTGGCGGCGGACCCGCGGGGTTGGGCGCCGGCGACCGGGCTGCCCGGCTACGGCGGAATCGCGGGTGGGGCACTGCTCGGCCAGATGGCCCTGCTGGTGGTGCTCAGCGCGGTGGTGCAGGGGCACCACGGTCGGGTGGGCGGCCGTTCCGCGCTGCCCGCCGGTCTGGGGG
>NZ_JAGPXZ010000625.1:0-3720 GCF_018070305.1 Micromonospora sp. M51
ACCGACGTCAGAGATGTCGCGCGGGCGTACGTCGAGCTGGCGGAGCTGGGCAGGGCCGGTGAAATCTACAATGTCTGCTCGGGTTCCGGGGTGACCGTCCGGCGGGTCCTGGAGATCCTGCTGGACCTGGCCGGGCTGGACTGGTCCGTCGTTGACGTGGTCGCCGGGCACAGCGACCTTCGCTGTCAGGTCGGTTCGGCGGCCAAACTCGCCGCCGAGACACCCTGGAAGGCTGAGACGCCGTTGCGAGATAGCCTACGTGGCCTGCTGACGGAGTTGGCAACGCCGGCCGGAGCCGGCCAATGAATGACAAGGAGAGGCACGGGATGACGGCGTTATCAACCGATGGGGCTTGGGCGGGGCGCCGAGTTCTGGTCACCGGTGCCGGCGGGTTCATCGGCTCCCACCTGACCGAGCGACTGGTCAGGGCCGGGGCGGAGGTACGCGCCATGGTCCGGTACACCGGCCGGTCCGACCTCGGCATGCTCGCCGACGTCGACCCGGAGGTCCGCCGGTCGGTGGAGGTGGTGCACTCCGACATCACCGATCCTTTCGCGGTCCGCCGTGCCATCGCCGATTGCGACACGGTCTTCCACCTGGCCGCGCTGATCGCGATCCCGTACAGCTACGTGGCCCCGGCGTCCTACGTGGCGACGAACGTGACCGGCACGCTGAACGTGCTGGAGGCGGCGCGTGACCTCGGGGTGCGCCGGTTGGTTCACACGTCCACGTCCGAGACGTACGGGACGGCCCGTTACACGCCGATCGACGAGGACCACCCGATTCAGCCCCAGTCGCCCTACTCGGCCTCGAAGATCGGCGCCGACGCGATGGCCGAGTCGTTCTACCGGTCGTTCGATCTGCCGGTGGCCGTGATCCGGCCGTTCAACACCTACGGTCCCCGGCAGAGCGCACGCGCGGTGATCCCCACCGTCGCCGCCCAGGTGGTGGCGGGGCGGGAGAAGATCGCCCTCGGCGACCTGCGGCCGGTGCGCGATCTGACGTACGTCACCGACACGGCGGCCGGGTTCATGGCCGTGGCGGCTGCCGACCAGTGCGTCGGGCAGGTCACCAACATCGGCAACGGCCGGGGCATCGCCATCGGTGACCTGGCGCGCCTCATCGCGGAGGTGGCGGGGCGACCGGACATCGACATCGTCGAGGACAGCCAGCGGCTGCGGCCCCCGCAGAGCGAGGTGTTCGAACTGATCGCCGGCACCGAGCGGGCGCGGGAACGCTGTGGCTGGGAGCCCACGGTGTCGCTGCGTCAGGGCCTCACCGAGGTCGTCGACTACGTGCGGGCGAATCTGGGCCGGTTCGATGTGGACCGGTACGTGGTATGAGGGCGATCATTCTCGCTGGTGGGCGCGGCACCCGGCTGCGTCCCTTCACCACCAGCTTCCCGAAGCCGCTGATGCCGGTCGGTGACATCCCGATCCTGGAGATCCTGCTCCGCCAGCTCAAGGCACACGGCGTCACCGACGTGACACTGTTGACCGGTCACCTGGCGTACCTGCTGGAGGGGTACTTCGAGGATGGCCGCAAGCTGGGCCTGCACATCGACTACGTCCGCGAGGAGCAGCCCCTGGGTACGGCGGGGCCGTTGCGCCAACTGGCGGGCACCCTGGACGACGACTTCTTCGTGATGAACGGCGACCTGCTCACCGACCTGGACTTCACGGCCCTGATGGCGCATCACCGGGGCAGCGGAGCCCCGGTGACGATCAGCGTGTACACCCGGTCGGAGAAGATCGAGCTGGGCATCCTCAAGATTGACGAGTCCGGTGACGTGGTCGGCTACGACGAGAAGCCGACGCTGAACCTCGACGTCTCGATGGGCGCCTACGCCATGTCACCCAAGGCGCTCGAGAAGATTCCGGCCGGCGCGTACGACATGCCGCAACTCATCCTCGACCAGCTGAGCACCAACGGGCGGGTCTCCAGTTGGCGGCACCGCGGCTTCTGGCTGGACATTGGGCGGGTGGACGACTACAGCCTGGCCAACAAGATGTTCGCGGAGAACCCGACCGGGTTCCTGCCGCCCGACTAACGCCACCACGACGATTCGGCCCGGCCGCCCCCGAGGGGTGGCCGGGCCGAGTCGTTTGGTTCAGCGACCGAGCGCGGAAACCAACCACTTGCCGATCTCGCTGCTGGCGCGCACCGCCTTGATGACCAGCGCCAGGCCCGGCACCCGTGGACGGGTGTACCGGCTGATCAGCTGGAACCAGACGCTGAGCCCGGCGATCCGGCGGCGGCTGATGCTGCCCTCGTGCCGGTGGAACCGGACGACCGGATGGTCGAGGTGCGCCGGGTGGACGCCGCTGGCGAGCGCCCGCAGGACCAGCTCGACGTCGACCTTGATCGGTAGTTTCTCGTCGTAGCCGCCGAGGCGGACCAGCAGCTCGCGCTCGATGGACATGCCGGAGTGCTTGAACGGCAGCCGCGGACGGGTCAGGACCGACCAGAGCATGCGGCGTGCCGTCGGGTAGGACGGGAGGCTGATCGACCGAGCGGAGTTGCCCACCAGCTCTTCGTAGTCGGTGTAGATCCAGACGGCCCCGGTCCGGGTCAGGAACTCCTGGATGCGGGCCAGCCCGTCCTCAGTGAACTCGTCGTCGGAGTCGAGGACGGTGACGTAACGGCCACGAGCGACGCGCAGGGCCGTGTTACGGGCTGCGCTGATGCCCGACGGCTTCTGACGCACGAGTCGAATGCGCTGATCGGCCAGGAGATCGGCGGCGGCCAGGCATTCCTGGGCCGGCACGGTGGAGCCGTCGTCGACCACGACGATCTCGAAGTCATCGAAGGTGCCGCTGAGCACGCTGCGGATGGACGTCACGAGCAGTTCGGGACGGTCCCGTACCGCGATGCAGACCGAGATCGCCGGAGTTACCCGGCGCACCGGCTCGGTGAGCCCGACCGTCGGCGCGTCGACGGAGGGACGGACCGGCCCGGTGAGCCCGACCGTCGGCGCGTCGACGTGACGGCCGGGGGCGCCCGGCAGTGGCTGGAGTGCGCGAGGATCCCGGTCGGTCAACTGAGCGGCGCGCACCGCGAAAGGGCCCTCGCTCACCGCGAGCGTCGACCGCCGCTCGGGGCGAGGCTCGCGTCGACCGGTGCCCGGCCAACGGACGAGCCATCGGCTCTGCTTGTATCGCCCATGCCCACAACCCCCGTGATGGTCACTGCTGGTCGTCCCTTGGCGACGCTCCGGTAGGACCGTCACGCCGAAGGATGCCCGATCTGAACGCCGCGCGCGGCAGATGGATTCTAGCGACGCACTCATGATCGCACCACTACTGAATGTGGACGAGTAGTGACACAAACGCGTGTCGCGCTACCTCAGCGGAACCCCGCCGGGGGTCGCACCCGACGCGCCTGCGCCAGGATCTCGTCGGTGGTGAGGATCCGGGTGTCGTCCTCCCGGGCACCGGCGGGGCCCGTGGCATCGGCGGGCCCGCCGTCCTTCTGATCGATGGGGGCGGAGCGCCGTGCGGCCCACCAGGCCAGACCGACGACCGTCCAGAGAAGGGGCGGGAGCAGGGGATCCTCCATCGACGGCGAGAGGAAGCCAACGATGCAGGCGAATATGAGTGCGGCAATTCCCCACAGCACGTTGGGTGCCGGCCGGTGGCCCGTACGACGCAGTTGACGGGTCCGGGCCAGCAGTGGTTTGGCAATCATGAAGAGCCACACCAGGTACGCGCCGAACCCCAG
>NZ_JAGPXZ010000626.1:0-3718 GCF_018070305.1 Micromonospora sp. M51
GCTGGCCCCTGGTCCGGAGCCGGCCTGGCCGCACCGGCGGATCCGGTGGCCCGACTTCTGGGTACCGCTCGACAGCGCCGATGCCCTCGACGCCCTGCGGGAGGCGCTGCGGCGGGCGCACGATGGTGAACGCGTCGAGGTGGCCTGTCGCGGTGGGGTGGGCCGCACCGGAACGGCCCTGGCCGCGCTGGCGATCCTCGACGGTTTGCCGGTCGAGCGGGCCGTGCCGTGGGTTCGGGCTGGCTACCACCCGAAGGCGGTGGAGACCCCCTGGCAGCGGCGCTGGCTGCGCCGCGTCAGCTGACCGCCGGGTCGGTGACGTACTCGCGGAGGTGGCTGGCGGTGAGGGTGCCGCCGGTGGCGACCAGTTCGGCTGGTGTGCCGGTGAAGACGATGCGGCCACCGTCGTGGCCGGCGCCGGGGCCGAGGTCGATGAGCCAGTCGGCGTGGGCCATGACCGCCTGGTGATGCTCGATGACGATCACCGTGTTGCCGGCGTCGACCATGCGGTCGAGCAGGGCCAGCAGTTGGTCCACGTCGGCCAGGTGCAGACCGGTGGTCGGCTCGTCCAGGACGTACGTGGTGGTCTTCTCGGCGAGGTGGATGGCGAGTTTGAGGCGTTGCCGCTCCCCGCCCGACAGGGTGGTCAGTGGTTGGCCGAGGGTGAGGTAGCCCAGCCCGACGTCGACCAGTCGACTGAGGATGGGGTGCGGGAAGAACGCGTACGCCTCGGTGACGGACATGGCCAGCACCTCGCTGATGTTCTTGCCGCGCAGCGTGTACGTGAGCACCTCGTCGGTGAAGCGTCGCCCCTCGCAGCGTTCGCAGATGCTGGCGACGCCGGCCATCATCGCCAGGTCGGTGTAGATGAGCCCGATGCCTTTGCAGGCCGGGCAGGCGCCCGCGGAGTTGGCGCTGAAGAGCGCGGCCTTGACCCCGTTGGCCTTGGCGAAGGCGGTGCGGATCGGGTCGAGCAGCCCGGTGTAGGTGGCCGGGTTGCTGCGTCGTGAGCCACGGATCGGGGACTGGTCGACGATGACGACCTCGGACCGGCCGCGTAGCGACCCGTGGATCAGTGAGCTCTTGCCGGAGCCGGCAACGCCGGTGACCACGGTGAGCACCCCGAGCGGGATGTCCACGTCGACGTCGCGCAGGTTGTGCAGGTCGGCCTTGCGGATGGCGAGGCGCCCGGTCGGTTGGCGTACCGTCTCGCGCACCCGCACCCGGTGGTCCAGGTGCCGCCCGGTGAGGGTGCCGGAGCGGCGCAGGCCGGGGACGTCGCCGGTGAAGCAGATTCGGCCACCGTCGGTGCCGGCGCCCGGCCCGAGGTCGACGACGTGATCGGCGATGGCGATGGTTTCCGGTTTGTGTTCGACCACCAGCACGGTGTTGCCCTTGTCGCGCAGCCGTAGCAGCAGGTCGTTCATCCGGGCGATGTCGTGCGGGTGCAGGCCGACTGTCGGTTCGTCGAAGACGTACGTGACGTCGGAGAGGCTGGAGCCGAGATGGCGGACCATTTTCACCCGCTGCGCCTCTCCGCCGGAGAGGGTCGCCGACTCACGGTCCAGGCTGAGGTAGCCCAGGCCGATCTCGACGAGGGAGTCCAGCAGGTCGCGGAGGTTGGCGACGAGCGGCGCGGCGCCCGGGTCGTCGATGGTGCGGACGAACGCGACCAGGTCGCTGATCTGCATGGCGGAGCAGTCGGCGATGGTGTGCCCGGCGATCAGCGACGACAGGGCCGCCGCGTTGAGCCGGGTGCCGCCGCAGTCGGCGCAGCTGGTGAAGGTGACCGCCCGGTCGACGAAGGCGCGGATGTGCGGTTGCATGGATTCGCGGTCCTTGGCGAGCAGGAGCCGTTTGACCTTGACCGCGAGGCCCTCGTACGTCCAGTTGTTGCTGCCCACCTTGATCTTCGTGGCCGGCTTGTGCAGGAAGTCCTCCCACTGTTGTGGGGTGAAGTCCTGCAGTTTGACGTCCGGGTCGAACAGGCCGGAGCCGACGATGGTCTGCCAGTACCAGGAGTCGACGGCGAAGTTCGGCACGGTGATGGCGCCGTCGTTGAGGGAGCGCTCGACGTCCACCAACTCGTTGATGTCGAGGTCGGAGACCCGGCCCAACCCTTCGCAGGTGGGGCACATGCCCTCGGGCAGGTTGAAGCTGAACGCCCCGGCGCCGCCGATGGACGGCTGGCCGAGCCGGCTGAAGAGGATTCGCAGCATGGCGTACGCGTCGGTGGCGGTGCCGACGGTGGAGCGGGAGTTGACGCCCATCCGTTCCTGGTCGACGACGATGGCCGCGCTGAGGTTGCGTAGCGAGTCGACGTCCGGCCGGTTGAGGTTCGGCATGAACGACTGGAGGAACGCGCTGTACGTCTCGTTGATCATGCGCTGGGACTCGGCGGCGATGGTGCCGAAGACCAGCGACGACTTGCCCGATCCGGAGACGCCGGTGAAGACGGTCAACCGGCGCTTGGGGATGTCCACCGAGACGTCGGCGAGATTGTTCTCCCGCGCCCCGCGTACTTCGATCATGTCGTGGCTGTCGGCGGCGGACCATGCTGGCTGCGACATTCGAACCCTTCACGGAATCGTGGCGGGACTTCTCCCGCCGGGCACTGGCAGGTTCAATTGTCTCATTCATCCGCACGTGGAGACTTTCGCCGACAATTGAGCGTGCACTGCCGCAGGACGTCCGGGAAAGTCTCAAATCACGTCGTAAGCGGTACGGTGGCTCGCGTGGACGTCGCTCCGAAGGATCGGCTGCGCGCCGTGGACCTGGCGGCCACCGTCGGGATCTCGGTGCAGCAGGTGCGCAACTACGTCGAGGCGGGGGTGCTGCCGCCGGTGCGCCGCACCGCGAGCGGCTACCGGATCTTCACCGGTGAGCACGCCCGGGCGTTGACAGTGGCGCGGCGGTTGGCCGAGGGGCACGGCTGGTCCCGTACCCGGGAGATCATGGCGGCGGTGCACTCCGGTGACCTGCCGGCGGCCCTGGCGGCGCTCGACGGCGGTCACGCCGAGCTGGACCGGGAACGCGCCGAGATCCGCCGCGTGCTCGGCGCCTTCGAGACCGTGCTGGCGAGCCCACCGGCGGCCCGGCCCGCGCCTCGCCACGGCGCGCGCATCGGCGAGGTCGCCGCCCTGGTCGGGGTCCGCACCGCGCAGCTGCGGCTCTGGGAGGAGCGCGGGCTGCTGCGGCCGGGCCGCACCCCGGGCACCAACTACCGGGTGTACGACGAGGCGGAGCTACGCGCCGCGCAGGTCATCGCGTTGCTGCGCCGAGGCGCGTACCCGTTCGAGATCATCGAGGCGGTGCGTGGTGCGCTGCGGACCACCGGAAGCCCGCAGCGGGTCCGTGCCGAGCTGGCGCGCCGTGTGCAGGAGGTGCCCGCCCGCAGCCTGCGCAGGCTGCGCGGCAGTGCCGCGTTGCACGACTATCTGAGCGGTCGCGGCGACGCGGGTTGACCCGCATCCCGTCCCGCGCAGCGATCGTCGTGACTAGGGTCGGCTCATGAGAGCTGCGCTGCTGGCGGCCACGACGTCCGCCGTCCTGCTCGCTCCCGTGCCGGTCGGTACGGCGGGAGCGTCCGCCGCGCCGACGGTGCGCTGCCCCCGGGTCCCGGCGCCGGCGGCGTCGCGCCCACCGCGGCCGTCGCCGCCGCCTGCCGTCCCCGGCCAGCGGATGGTCGGCGGCGCGGCGCTCGACACGACCGGCCTGG
>NZ_JAGPXZ010000627.1:0-3710 GCF_018070305.1 Micromonospora sp. M51
GGACATCCGCCCGAACACCATCGAGATGATCAAGCTGCCCGGTGGTGGCGTCTTCGACGGTAAGAAGTACCTGGGTGAGCAGTTCAAGGAAGGGGTCCCGGACTTCTTCACCGCCCTGCACAACGAGCAACTCGACCCGTTCCTGCTCGAGCACCCGGAATTCGTCAACAAGGCCAAGTAGTCCCGGCGTCGTTGTCCCCACCCGCGTTGGGCGCGCCGCGCCGTCAGGCTAGACTTTCGGCAATCCGTAGCCGCAGCAAGGAGACAGCGTGGCACAGCAGCTTCACGTCGAGCTCGTCGCCGTCGAGGAGAAGGTCTGGTCCGGTGACGCCGAGATGGTCGTCGCCCGGACGACCGAGGGCGAGCTCGGTGTCCTGCCGGGGCACGCGCCGCTTCTCGGCCAGCTCGCCGAGCCCGGCCAGGTGCGCATCAAGCTCGCCGGCGGTGAGCAGGTCGCCTACGAGGTGGCCGGTGGCTTCCTCTCGGTGAGCGCCGACGGTGTCACCGTGCTGGCCGAGAGCGCTACCCCGGTCTCCGCGCAGAGCCGCTGAGCCACACCGGGGATGGAGATCGTCGAAGGTTTCGGAATCGGCGTTGTCGTCATCCTCGGCGCGCTTCTGATCCTCTTCGTCCGGCGAGCTCTGGTCACCCGCAGCGGTGGCATCATCCGGCTCAGCGTCCGGGTCTCCACCATGCTCGACGGCCGTGGCTGGTCGCCCGGCTTCGGTCGGTTCGTCGGTGACGAGCTGCGCTGGTACCGCATGTTCAGCTTCGCCATCCGGCCCAAGCGGGTGCTCTCCCGTAAAGGGCTGGCCGTGGAGCGCCGCCGGTTGCCCGAAGGTCAGGAACGGTTCTCCATGCCGGCCGACTGGGTGATTCTCCGCTGTACCAGTCACCACGCACCGGTGGAGATTGCCATGGCGCGATCGACAGTTACCGGTTTTCTCTCTTGGCTCGAGGCCGCCCCTCCGGGGGCGGTCTCGCCGCGTATGGCCTCCCAGGACTGGCCTGCTGCCTGATCTGCTCTTCGGCCGGTTGCTCTTTCGGGTTTCCGGGGCAGCCCGCCCCGCTCCGGGCGGTCAGGCTTGTTCCCTGCGCCGGGCGGGCTGCCCCGGAAACCCGTCCGCCACGCCGTGCGTAGGTCCGGCGTGGTTATCAATCCCCTGCCGTTGCCTGAGAAAGTCGAGTCTCGCCTGTTCAGTGGCCGGGCGCGGTGATCGACTCGGGTTTCTTGAAACCGTGGTGTCCTGGTGGCCAGGATGGCCCGACTTCATGGAACCCGAGTCGATCTAGACACTGAACCGTCAGGAGGTCAGCCCTGGCCGTGGCGGGGCGCCGGAGGACGAGTCGGCCTTGGCGACGCGTGGCAGCGGTCAGATCGGGAATCCCCCTCTTGACGTGGTGCGGAGTGCCGACGTTCAGCGCTTGCCGCCCGGCACCCATCGCACATCTCCTGCCGGATTTGCCGTTCTTGACAGGATAAAGAGCAGATCGGAGAGCCGGTTGAGATACTTTGCCGGGAGCGTGCTGGTTCGGTCCGGATCGTGGGCGACCAGCGCCCACGCCGCCCGTTCGGCACGCCGGGCGACGGTCCGCGCCACGTGCAGCAGCGCCGCGCCTGCGGTGCCGCCGGGGAGGATGAAGGAGTCGAGCTTGCTCAGGCGCGCGTTGTACTCGTCGCACCAGCCCTCCAGGCGCTCGACGTACTCCTCGGTCACCCGCAGCGGCGGGTACTTCGGCTCCGGCTCGACCGGGGTGGACAGGTCGGCGCCGACGTCGAACAGGTCGTTCTGCACCGACCCCAGCACGCCGCGAAGCTCCTCGTCGAGGTTTCCCAGCGCGAGCGCGACGCCGATCGCCGCGTTGCACTCGTCGACATCCGCGTACGCGGCGATCCGCGGATCGGTTTTCGGCACCTGCTCGTTGTTGCTCAGCCTGGTCATGCCGGCATCGCCGGCCTTGGTGTAGATGCGCGTGAGGTGGACGGCCATGACGCACAGCCTACGGATACCCGACCTGACGATCCCGGCGCGGCCGGACAGCACCGCCGGCTGGCCGGTGGTGGTGGGCCCCGGCGACGCCGGCGATCCGGCGGTCAACGACGTCGACGTCATCCGGGTCCGCGGTGACGCCCGACTGGCCGGCACCGTGCACGTGGTCGGTGCCAAGAACTCGGCGTTGAAGCTGATGGCGGCGGCGCTGCTCGCCCCCGGCCGCAGCGTGATCACCAACGTGCCCCGGATCACCGACATCGCGATCATGGGGGAGGTGCTGCGCCGGCTGGGCTGCGACGTCCAGTTCGACGCGGATGACCCGGTCGACCCGATGGTCGCTCGTGGTGGCGTGGCCCGGTCCCGGTCGGTGACGATCGACGTACCCGAACAGCCGGGCGCGGAGGCCGACTACGACCTGGTCCGCCGGTTGCGCGCGTCGATCTGCGTGCTCGGCCCGCTGCTGGCGCGCCGGGGGTACGTGCGGGTGGCCCATCCCGGCGGCGACGCGATCGGGTCGCGGGGGTTGGACATGCACATCTCCGGGCTGACCCGGATGGGCGCCGAGATCTCCGGTGAGCACGGGTTCGTCATCGCGTCCGCCCCGCACGGGCTGCGTGGCGCGGACATCATGCTGGACTTTCCCAGCGTCGGCGCCACCGAGAACCTGGTGATGGCGGCGGTGCTGGCCCAGGGCACCACGATGATCGACAATGCGGCGCGCGAGCCGGAGATCGTCGACATCTGCACGATGCTCAACCAGATGGGCGCGCGCATCGCCGGCGCGGGCACGTCCACGTTGCGGATCACCGGTGTGCCCGGTCTGCGCCCGGTGCGCCACGCCACGGTGGGGGACCGGATCGTTGCCGGCACCTGGGCGTTCGGCGCGGCGATGACCCGGGGCGACGTGACGGTGACCGGGCTGGACCCGGCCTTCCTGGAGGTCGCGCTGGACAAGGTGGTCGCCGCCGGCGGGCTGGTGGAGACGCGGGGGGACGGCTTCCGGGTACGGATGGACGAGCGGCCCCGGGCGGTGGACGTGGTGACGCTGCCGTACCCCGGCTTCGCCACCGACCTGCTGCCGATGGCGATCGGGCTGGCGACGGTCAGTGACGGCGCGTCGCTGATCACCGAGAACATCTTCGACGGCCGGTTCATGTTCGCCAACGAGATGATGCGGCTCGGCGCGGACATCAAGACCGACGGGCATCAC
This sequence comes from Micromonospora sp. M51, assembly GCF_018070305.1. Classification (NCBI taxonomy): domain Bacteria; kingdom Bacillati; phylum Actinomycetota; class Actinomycetes; order Micromonosporales; family Micromonosporaceae; genus Micromonospora; species Micromonospora sp. M51. The sequence goes on from NZ_JAGPXZ010000627.1 coordinate 3,205, forward strand.
GCCGTGGTCCGGGGACGGGACCGGCTCTCCGGCGCCCCGGTGCGGGCCACCGACATCCGTGCCGGCGCGGGGCTGATCATCGCCGGGCTCTGCGCGGACGGGGTCACCGAGGTTTCCCACGTGCATCACGTCGACCGGGGCTACCCGGACTTCGTGGCCGACCTGCGGGCGCTCGGGGTGGCTGTCGAGCGGGGCACCACGCCGGAGGAGCCGGCGCTGGAGATCTGAGGTCGGCTCTCAGCGACCCGTCCCGACCGCCACTTAGCCATCGTTCAGGCTCGCCGACTAGGGTGCAGGCAGGCACTCAATCGCAGCGAGGGAGAAGCAGATGGCGGGTCGACTCGCGGTCGTCGGGGCCGGGCTGATGGGCTCCGGCATCGCCCAGGTGGCGGCGCAGGCGGGCTGGCAGGTGACGCTGCGCGACCTGGACGACGCGGCCACCACCCGGGGTCTGGGCGGCATTCGGAAGTCACTGGAGAAGTTCGCCGAGAAGGGCAAGATCGAGG
>NZ_JAGPXZ010000628.1:0-3695 GCF_018070305.1 Micromonospora sp. M51
CGCGTAGGCTGCAGTGCATGACCGAGCAGAGCGAGGTCATCAGGCAGCAGACCGGGGAGGCCAACTCGATGGGCAGCGTCCAGATCGTCACCACGATCCTCGCGGCCGCCATCACCGCCGTGGCGGTGTGGCTTGCGGTACGCGCGGTCATGAAGATGACGGCCGTCATCCGGCTGGGGCAACCCGCTCCGGAGCGGTTCTCCGACAAGGGCGCCCGTACCAGGACCATGCTGGTGGAGACCGCCGGCCACACCCGAATGCTCAAGTGGGGCGTGGTCGGTGCGGCGCACTGGTTCGTGATGGTCGGCTTCATCGTGCTGTCGCTGCTGGTGCTCGAGGCGTACTTCGAGGTGGTCACCCCGACCGGCGGGCTGCCGATCATCGGGCCCTGGACGATCTTCGGCCTGGCCACCGAGATCATCACCGTGCTGGGCCTGATCGGCATCCTGGTGCTGATGGTGATCCGGTTGCGCAACCGGCCGACCCGGCCGGGCGGGCGGTCCCGGTTCACCGGATCGACGATGTGGCAGGGCTACTTCGTCGAGTGGATCGTGCTGCTGGTCCTGATCTTCGGCCTGCTGATCCGCGGCTTCAAGGTCGCCACCGACCACTTCGAGTACCCGCTCTGGGCCACCCCGGTCAGCCACGCGGTCGGCGCGGTGCTGCCCGACTGGTCGGACGGGGCGAGCGTCGCCGCGCTCATCAAGATCGCCATCTCGATGACCTGGCTGATCGTCATCTCGCTGAACGTCACCATGGGTGTGGCCTGGCATCGCTTCCTGGCGTTCCCCAACATCTTCTTCAAGCGGGAGCCGGCCAAGCCGGCCGGCTCCGGTCTCGGCGCGCTGCGCCCGATGACGAGCCAGGGCAAGCCGCTCGACTTCGAGGAGGCGGACCCGGAGAAGGACCAGTTCGGCGTCGCCCACGTCGAGCAGTTCAGCTGGAAGGGCCTGCTCGACTTCAGCACCTGCACCGAGTGCGGCCGCTGCCAGTCGCAGTGCCCGGCCTGGAACACCGGCAAGCCCCTGTCGCCGAAGCTGCTGGTGCTGAGCCTCCGCGACCACGCGTACGCCAAGGCGCCCTACCTGCTGGCCGGCGGCGGCAAGGACCTGACCGGCGAGGAGAAGGCCACCCAGGCCCAGCTCGCGCACCTGGACGTGCTGGCCCTCGCCGAGGCCGACAAGCCGCTGATCGGCACCGCCGAGGAGGGCGGGGTCATCGACCCGGACGTGCTCTGGTCCTGCACCACCTGCGGTGCCTGCGTCGAGCAGTGCCCGGTGGACATCGAGCACGTCGACCACATCGTCGACATGCGCCGCTACCAGGTGCTGATCGAGTCGAGCTTCCCCTCCGAGGCCGGCGTGATGCTGCGCAACCTGGAGAACAAGGGCAACCCGTGGGGTGCGCCGCAGAACACCCGCGAGGACTGGACCAAGGGCCTGGACTTCGAGGTGCCCCGGGTCGGCGAGGTGGACGACTTCGAGTACCTGTTCTGGGTCGGCTGCGCCGGCGCGTTCGAGGACCGGGCCAAGAAGACCACGCGCGCGGTGGCCACGCTGCTCAACGAGGCGGGCGTGAAGTTCGCGATCCTGGGCGAGGGCGAGACCTGCTCCGGTGACCCGGCACGACGGATCGGCAACGAGTTCGTCTTCCAGATGCTGGCCCAGCAGAACGTGGAGACGCTGAACGAGGCGTTCGAGGGCCGGGACAAGACCAAGCGCAAGATCGTCGCGACCTGCCCGCACTGCTTCAACACCCTGGGCAACGAGTACGGGCAGCTCGGTGGCGAGTTCGAGGTGGTCCACCACACCCAGCTGCTGGCCCACCTGGTCGCCACCGGCAAGCTCACGCCGGTGCAGCCGGTCGACGGCGGGGTCACCTACCACGACCCCTGCTACCTGGGTCGGCACAACCGGATCTTCGCGGCCCCCCGCGAGGTCCTCGGCGACGCTATCGCTGGTGACCTGACCGAGATGCCGCGCAACAGCGAGCGGTCCTTCTGCTGCGGTGCCGGCGGCGCCCGGATGTGGATGGAAGAGAAGATCGGCAAGCGGATCAACGTGGACCGGGTCGAGGAGGCCATGGCCACCGGGGCGAAGACGGTCGCCGTCGGCTGCCCGTTCTGCTCGACCATGCTGAACGACGGGGTCAACGGCAAGGGCGCCGGCGAGCAGGTCGAGGTGATCGACGTGGCGAGCGTGCTGCTCCGTTCGGTCAAGCCCGAGCAGCCGCAGGGCGGCAAGGAGACCGCGCCGATCGGCGGCTGAGACGCGTACCTCCGGGTTCTGAAACATCGACGGCGGTGGCCCCTGCGGGCCGCCGCCGTCGTGCAAGAATCTCGCCGAGGTGACGCGACATCGACGGCCTACTCTTGACGACGTTGTTGCCCCTGGTCGGTTTCGTAGCGCTGACCGCGGGCAACGCGTTCTTCGTCGCGGCCGAGTTCGCCCTGGTCACCGTCGACCGGGCGGAGATCGACAGGCGGGCCGTCGCGGGCGACGAGGCCGCCCGGACGGTACGCGCGGCGCTGCGCGAACTCTCCTTCCAGCTTTCCGGGGCGCAGCTCGGCATCACCATCACCGCGCTGCTCACCGGCTACCTGGCCGAGCCGGCTCTGGCTCGCCTCTTCGCCCCGTTGCTGCGCCCGATCGCCGGCGACAACGCCGGGCGGCTCACCCCGTTCCTCGCGTTGGCCCTGGCCACGCTGATCTCCATGCTCTTCGGCGAGTTGGTGCCGAAGAACGCGGCGCTCGCCCGGCCCATGCCGGCGGCGTTGGCCACGGCCGGCCCGATGCACGCGTTCTCCCGGACGTTCGGCTGGTTGATCCGAGGGTTGAACGGCTCGGCGAACGGCCTTGTCCGGGCACTCGGTGTGGAGCCGCAGGAGGAGTTGGCCAGCGCCCGCTCGCCGGAGGAGCTGGGCCTGCTGGCGGGCATCTCGGCGCGGGCCGGGGCGCTGCCCACCGACACCGCGATGCTGCTGCGTCGCACCATCCGCTTCGGTGACAAACGGGCCGCCGAGGCGATGACTCCCCGGGTGGACGTGGTAGCGCTGCGCGTCACAGCCACCGTGGCCGAGCTGCTGGAGGAGTCGCGGCGGACCGGGCGGACGCGGTTCCCCGTGTACGAGGAGACCCTGGACCTGGTGACCGGCGTGGCCGCCGTGCCCGACGCCCTGGGTGTGCCGCTGGCCGACCGGGCGTCGACGACTGTCGGCTCGGTGGCCCGCGAGCCGGTGTACGTGCCGGAGAGCCTCAACCTGGACGGTGTGCTGGCCGCGCTCAAGGCGGCCGGGGCCGACCTGGCCATCGTGGTCGACGAGTACGGCGGCACGGACGGTGTGGTGACCGTCGAGGATCTCGTCGAGGAGTTGGTCGGGGAGATCGCCGACGAGTTCGACCCGGCGAGTGTGGACGACGACGGGTCGGCCGAGCTGACAGTGCCGGGCGGGGAGCGCACCGTGCTGGTCGACGGGGTGCTCCGCTCCGACGAGTTGGCCGAGCAGACCGGCTTCCGGCTGCCTGAGGGGCCGTACGAGACGTTGGCCGGGTACCTGATGGCCCAGCTCGGGCACATCCCGCTCGCCGGTGAGACGGTCGAGGCGGACGGGTGGGAGTTCACAGTGGTGGAGGTGGAGCGGCACCGGATCGAGCAGGTCCGGGTGGTACGCCCGGCGGATCCGGACGACGATGACT
>NZ_JAGPXZ010000629.1:0-3688 GCF_018070305.1 Micromonospora sp. M51
CGGCTGGTCGGTGCGATCGTCGTGGCCGTCGCCGGGGTGGTGACCGGCGTGCTGGAGCTGCTGCTCGCCACGGTCCGCGTCGGCGGGCAACTGGTCGGTGTGTCGGTGCTCCTCGCCATCGGCGCCAACATCGTGTTGAGCTGGTTCGCGCACGAGGCGGTCGGCCGTCGCTGGGCGGTGGCGCTGCCGGCGGTGCCGTGGTTCGCGCTGATGGCGGTCGCCGCCATCCGGACCAGCGAGGGCGACCTGCTGCTGGCCGGCGACAACTGGGTCGGGCTGGCCATGATCGTGGCGGGCGCGATGACGTTCGCGGTGATGGGTTTCCGGCAGATTCTCGCCCCGCAGCCGCCCATGCTCGGCGGCTGACGCCGGGCTGATGACGGATCCCAGGTAAGGGTGGTAGATATTCCTGCCAGGGATGCGAACCCCACGACGGGGCGTACGGCAGGAGGGTCCGGCGATGGACAAGCGGTGGCGTGACATCGGGGTGCTCGTAGCAGCGTTGTTCGCGGTCAACGTGGTCGCCCGGCTGATCACCGAGTTCGGCTTCGACGGTGACGACACCGCCGCCGACCGGGTGTCGCTGACGATGTTCGCGGTGATCGGGTTGATCCTCGCCGTCGTCGCCTTCCGCTGGGGTCGACGCCGGCCGTTGGCGGACTGGGCGGCTGACATGGCCCTCGTGGTGCCGGTGGCGATGGTGTTGACAGTGCTGGTCGGGCCCCTGCTGGTCGGTCACAACCCGTTCGCCGGTGGCGCGGGGACGTTCTTCGCCCAGATCTGGCTCTACCTGCTCGCCACCGGCGCGGGGGTGCTGGTCGGTTACCTGGTGCTCACCGCGCTCGGCCGTGACTACCGCTCTCAGCAGCTCAAGCGGTACGCGGAGGTCAAGGCCGCCAAGCCGCGCCGGGTCGTGCGCCGCTGACCACCGGCCCAGCCCGACCCGCGCCAGCCTCGGCCCGTCCGGCGGTACGTGTGGCGGTCCGTCCCACGCCCCCAAGCTTGATCGACTCGGTTTCCGTGAAGTCGGGGTGTCCCGGGCGCCGGAATGCCGCGATTTCCGGAAAGTCGAGTCGACCACCGCCGGGACGCCGCGACTTGTTGACACTCGAGTCGATCATCTGCTCGGGGCGACCCGGGTCAGGTAGGTGTGGTGGGTGACGAACCCGAGCCGCTGGTAGAGCGCGACCGCCGCTTCGTTGCGCTGCTCGACCTGGAGAAAGGCGTGCGTTGCGCCGCCGGACGCCCCCCAGCCGGCCAGTTCGTTGATCACACGGCGAGCCAGTCCCTGTCGGCGGGCCACCGGCAGCACTTCGATCAGGCTGAGGCCCAGCCAGCGCCCCTGGCCGGTCACCGTGCCACGGCCGATCGCCACCAGGGTGCCGTCGGCGTACACGTGGGCGAAGCGGACCTGGTCCACCGCGGAGAGGACGTGCCGGGCGGCCTCCGGTAGGCCGCCCTTGCGCCCGGCGGCGATGGCCAGCCACTCGTCGCTCGGCGTGGCGGCCAGATCGACGACCGCACTGCTCCCGCCGGCTGGCGCACCGGCGGCGGCGTCGATCCGAGCGGCGGCGTCCGGTGTGCCGGAGGCGGGGTCGGCAGTATCGGTCGGTGCACCCCTGGCGTCGCCCTGGTCGGTGGCCGTGCCGCAGTGCTCGTCGGCGGAGGCCGACGCGAGCCGGGGGAGCGGCGCGGTCTGCACCAGCGTCGGTGGGCGGGTGCCCCAGCCGCGGGCGTCCAGTTCGGCGCCGACCGGGGCGGCGAGCGGCAGCGGCGTGTTGACCAACGCGGGGCGGCCCAGCTCGGCGTACCAGCGCTGCACGGCGTCGACAGCGGCGGCCAGCGGCCGGTCCGGATCGCCGATCGGCAGTGCCGAGTTGGCGCGCCCGGTCCAGCCCTCGGCCGACCGGAGCAGCCAGTCACCCAGCCGGCCCCGGGTCGGTGCCGGCCAGGCCTCGTCGGCGGCCCGCTCCAGCGCCACCACCGCGGCGGCGGTCGGCCGACGGGTCGGCGGTACGCGCTTGGCCCGGTGGACCTGCGCCACCGGAACCCGAAGCTGCCCCTGCGCGGTGGCCAGCGTGAGATGAGTCTCGCTCAGCTCGACCAGCTCGCCGAGAGCGTCGGAGAATAGCGGGCGGCCCTCGCGAATCCCCACAATCCGGCGGACCACGATTCGGTGTCCCACATCCTGCTGTCGGAGCACGATCGACCCCCTCCCCGGCGAGATACTAGGCTCTTACCGTCGCGGGAGATCGCGGCGAGTCTTGCGGAGGAGAAGACCGGTGACTTACATCATCGCCGAGCCGTGCGTAGATGTGCTCGACAAGGCATGCATCGAGGAGTGCCCGGTCGACTGCATTTACGAGGGCAACCGGATGCTCTACATCCACCCCGACGAGTGCGTCGACTGTGGTGCCTGTGAGCCCGTCTGCCCCGTGGAGGCGATCTTCTACGAGGACGACGTCCCGGAGCAGTGGAAGGACTACACCGGCGCGAACTACGAGTTCTTCGAGGACCTGGGCTCGCCCGGTGGTGCCTCGAAGATCGGCAAGGTGGAGAAGGACGCCACCTTCGTCGCCGCGCAGCCGCCGCGCGGCGAGGGCCACTGAACCGGCCCGCGCCGGTCTCGTCGCGGCTGCCCGAGTTCACCTGGGACACCCTGGACGCCGCGGCCACACTGGCCGCGGCGCATCCGGAGGGCCTGATCAACCTCTCCATGGGTACGCCGGTCGACCCGGTGCCCGAGGTGATCCGGCAGGCGCTTGCTGACGCGTCCGACGCTCCCGGTTACCCGCTGACCGCCGGCACCCCGGCGTTGCGGGCCGCCATCGCGGCGTGGGTGTCCCGGGCCTGTGGCGCTGGCGTCGACGGTCTCGGAGTGCTGCCGACCATCGGCTCGAAGGAGCTGGTGGCCTGGCTGCCCACGCTGCTCGGGATCGGCCCGGGGGACGTGGTGGTGGTGCCGTCGATCGCGTACCCCACCTACGAGGACGGTGCCCGGCTGGCCGGCGCCACCGTCGTCCGTACCGACTCGCTCACCTCGCTCGGGCCGACCCCACGGGTCCGGCTGGTCTGGGTCAACTCGCCCGGCAACCCGACCGGCCGGGTGTTGCCAGCGGCGCACCTGCGCAAGGTGGTCGACTGGGCCCGCGAGCGCGGCGCCGTCGTCGCGAGCGACGAGTGCTACCTGCCCCTGGGCTGGTCGGCCGACCCGGTTTCGGTGCTGTCTCCGCAGGTCAGCGGGGGTAGCTACGCCGGGGTGCTGGCCGTGCACTCGCTCTCCAAGCGGTCCAACCTCGCCGGCTACCGGGCCGGGTTCGTCGCCGGCGACCCGGCGCTCGTCGCCGAGCTGCTCAAGGTGCGCAAGCACGCCGGCATGATCGTGCCCGCGCCGGTGCAGGCGGCCATGGTGGCAGCGCTGGAGGACGAGCGACACGCCGAGGAGCAGCGGGAGCGTTACCGCGCCCGGCGGGAGGTGCTCACCGCGGCGTTCACCGGTGCCGGGTTCACCGTCGAGCACTCCGAGGCGGGCCTGTACCTCTGGCTGACCAGAGGTGAGGACTGCTGGCAGACGGTCGACTGGCTGGCCCGACGCGGCATCCTGGTCGCCGCCGGCGTCTTCTACGGCCCCACGGCCGGGCAGCATGTCCGCGTCGCCCTGACCGAGTCCGACGAGCACGTCGCCGCC
>NZ_JAGPXZ010000063.1:0-14402 GCF_018070305.1 Micromonospora sp. M51
GTCGCCGGGCGGACGGGGAGCCGCCGGACGGTTCAACGTCGCGGATGCGAGGATCGCACCCGTGATGGGAACGCTGAAGACGGAACCGGCCCGCGCCCGCCTCGATCTGCTCGCCCCGCCGGTCGCGGAGGCAATCGCCCAGTGGCCGGCCAGCGCCCCGGTGGACGTCAACGACGTGCTGGTCGCGCCGATCGACGCCGACCTCGCCGACACCGCGGCGTTCTGCGCGGCGTACGAGGTGGGGCTGGACGTGTCGGCCAACTGTGTCGTGGTGGCGGGCAAGCGTGAGGGTGTGGTCCGTTACGCGGCCTGCATCGTCCTGGCCACCACCCGGGCCGACGTGAACGGCGTGGCCCGCCGGGCGTTGGACGTCCGCAAGGCGAGCTTCGCCCCGATGGCCGACGCTGTCGAGTTGACCGGCATGGAGTACGGCGGCATCACCCCGATCGGGCTGCCGGCCCAGTGGCCGATCCTGGTGGACGCGCGGGTCATCGCCACACCGCACGTGATCGTCGGGTCCGGCGTACGGCACAGCAAGATCGCGCTGCCGGGGCCGGCGTTGGGCGCGCTGCCCGGAGCGCAGGTGGTGGAAGGGCTGGCCAGGCCGGCCTGACCACGCATCGGCATCGATGTCGTTGCACGTGAAACATCGTGATCATCGATGCCGGATGCTGGCCGCTGGTGACTCAGTGTGAGTGGGCTGCGGATTCGCGCTGCTCCACCTCGGCCAGCGCGGCGAGCAACGTCTGCACCTCCTGCGCGCCGGAGACCGCGTACTTCCCGGCCAGCACGAAGGTCGGCACGCTGGTGATGCCCAGGGCCTGAGCGTGGGCCAGGGCGGCGGTGACGTCGGCGACGCGTTCGTCGGAGTCGAGGAACCGGCGGGCGTCGGCCGCGTCCAGGCCGACCTCGCCGGCCAGGGTGGCCAGCGCCTCCCGCGACCCGACGTCGACGCCGTGGTTGAAGTGCGCCTGGTACAGCGCCTCGACCATCTCGGCGGCCCTGCCCTGGTCGCTCGCCCAGGAGACCAGCCGGTGCGCCTCGAAGGTGTTGGCGATCACCGCGCGGTCGTAGTCGAGCCGCAGCCCGTCGGCCGCCGCGACCTGGGTCACGTGGTCGACCATCTGCCGGGCGCGCCCCGGGCCGCCGAACTTGCCGGCCAACGCCTGCACCAGCGGCAGGGGCTGCGGCACCGGCGACGGGTCGAGCTGGAACGGCCGGTAGTGGACCGTCACCTCGCCCGGGTAGCTGGCGAGGGCCTCATCCAGGCGGCGCTTGCCGATGTAGCACCACGGGCAGATGACGTCCGCGTAGATCTCGATCTCCATGACCGGTGCCAACCTCGCGGTCAGCCGCGTTGTTCCCGGATCTGACGCTTGAGACGACCCAGGATCGCCGTGCCGCCCCGGACCCGCAGCGGGCTGATCGCCTGCGCCAGCCCCATCCGCTGGTAGAGGTCGTCCGGTACGGCCAGCACCTGCTCGGCGCTCGCGCCGGCGAGCCCTTCGGCGAGGATCCCGGCGAACGCCCGGGTGGTGGGCGCCTCCGGCGGGCAGTCGAAGAGCGTCTCCACGGTGCCTTCCGGTGTCACCCGGGCGCGCAGGAAGAACGCCGTCTGGCACTCGGGCACCTGCTCCATGCCCTCGCGCTCCGCGGCACCCTCCGGCAGCGCCGGGATGACGTCCGCGTATTCCAGGAGCATCTCCAGCACCAGGTCGCGCGGCGCGGCCGCGAACTCGTCGACGATCTCGGCCAGTCGGGCCGGCATGTCAGCCATGCGTCGAGGCTACCGCCGTGGTGCCGGAGCCCCGGTCACACAGTGGGCGACTGCTCACTGATCTCGCTGAGCGCGCTGGTGGGGTCGAGCTGCATGGCCAGGTCGCCGAGCGAGACGATCCCCACCAGCTTGCGGTCACTGTCACAGACCAGCACCCGTCGGATGCCCCGATCCCGCATGAGCGCCGCCGCCTCACCTGCCGTGCAGTGCTGCTCGATCATGACGACCTCGCGGGTCACTATCGCGCCGATGGTGGTGGCCGCCGGGGAGCTGTTCTCCGCCACGGCCCGCACCACGATGTCCCGGTCGGTGAGCATGCCGGCGAGGCTGGCGCCATCGGTGACCACCACATCACCGATGTCGGCCTCCTTCATCACCCTGGCCGCCTCGTCCAGAGTGGTCTCGGCCGGCAGGTACACCACCTGCTTGGTCATCACGTCGCTGACCCGGTAACCGGTCATGAGAGCCTCCGAAGACGTTTCCACCGATCCGACTGCACTACCCAGTGACGCCGTGGCTACACCAGGCTCGCACGTTCCTGGCGTACCTCGTTGACGAGTCGATCCAGCAGACCGTCCAGCGGCAGCTCGGTGCGCTCGCCGCCGGCCCGCTCGCGCAGCTCGACGTACCCCTCGGTGAGTCGGCGGCCGACCACGACGGCCCGGGGGATGCCGATCAGCTCGGCGTCGGTGAACTTGACCCCGGCCGAGACGTGCGTGCGGTCGTCGACCAGCACCCGCAGGCCGGCCGCGGCGAGCCGCCCGCCGAGCTCCAGCGCCGCGTCGAGCTGCGGGCCCTTGCCCGCAACCACCAGGTGTACGTCACACGGCGCGATCGCCGCCGGCCAGACCAGCCCCCGGTCGTCGTGGTGCTGTTCGGCGACGGCCGCCACCGCCCGGGAGACCCCGATGCCGTAGCAGCCCATGGTCGGCCGGACCGGCTTGCCGGCCGGCCCGAGCACGTCGACAGCGAAGGCGTCGGTGAACCGGCGGCCGAGCTGGAAGATGTGCCCGATCTCGATGCCCCGCCGGATGGTCAGCTCGCCCGTCCCGCAGTCGGGGCAGGGGTCGCCGGGGCGCACGTCGGCCGCCTCGATGGTGCCGTCGGGGGTGAAGTCCCGTCCGCAGACCACGTCGGTCGCGTGCCGGCCCGGCTCGTTCGCCCCGGTCAGCCACGCCGACCCGGCCACCACCCGGGGATCGACCAGGTAACGGATGCCCAGCTTGTCGAGCAGCTGCGGCCCGATGTAGCCGCGTACCAGCTCCGGATGCTCGGCCCACTCCTCGAAGACGGTCACCTGCGCCGGGTGCAGTGCGGCACCGACCCGCTTCAGGTCGACCTCCCGGTCACCGGGCAGCCCGACCACCAGGGGGACGGCCCGTTCGGCGCCCGGCTGCCGGACGGACAGCACGACGTTCTTCAGGGTGTCGGCGGCGGTCCAGCCGTCCCGACCGCCCAACCGGCGCGCGTTGGCCAAATCCACGAGGCTGGCGATCGTCGGGGTCTCCGGGGTGTCGTGCACCTCGGCGGCCGGCTGCGCGGCCGGATCGCCGGCGGCGGGCACCCGGGTGAGGACCGCCTCGGTGTTGGCCGCGTAGTCGCAGGAGGTGCAGCCCACGAAGGTGTCCTCGCCGACCGGCGTCGCGGCCAGGAACTCCTCCGACGCCGAGCCACCCATCGCGCCGGACATCGCCTGCACCACCGTGTAGTCCAGACCCAACCGGTCGAAGATCCGCCGGTACGCGGAGCGGTGCCGGGCGTACGCCTCGCGCAGCCCGGCCTCGTCCAGGTCGAAGGAGTACGCGTCCTTCATCAGGAACTCCCGGCCGCGCAGCAGCCCGGCCCGGGGCCGCGCCTCGTCGCGGAACTTCGTCTGCACCTGGAACAGCGTCACCGGGAAGTCCCGGTAGGAGGTGAACAGGTCCTTGACCAGCAGCGCCGCCATCTCCTCGTGGGTGGGCGCCAACAGGTGCTCGGCGCCGCGCCGGTCGGCGAGGGTGAAGATGTCGTCGCCGTACTCGGCCCACCGGCCACTCGTGCGGTACGGCTCGGCCGGCAGCAGTGCCGGGAAGTGCACCTCCTGGTCGCCGATCGCGAACAGTTCGGCGCGTACCACCTCGGTGATCCGGTCCAGCACCAGCTTGCCCAGCGGCAGCCAGGTGTAGCCGCCCGGTGCGGCCCGACGGATGTAACCGGCACGCAGCAGCAGCCGGTGACTCGGCACCTCCGCGTCGGCCGGGTCCTCGCGCAGGGTCCGCAGCAGCACTGTCGACATGCGTAGCAGCATCCGGGCAGCCTACGGTCGATGCGTCAGGCTGAGCCATCCCGTTTCGACATCGCGGATATCGGCGGCGCAACACCCGATATCGGCGATCCGGCGTCGAATCAGGCTGCCGGGCGGCAACTGGGCAATGACCTCCGACACGTCGCGGATTCGGGGCGGCACCGGGCGATCCCGCGGTGACAGACTGGTCGCCGCAGGCAACAAGTGGCGTGAGGGAGGCGCGGGTGCGCTGGCGCAGTTTTGTCGCGGTCGGGGACAGCTTCACCGAGGGCATGGACGACGCGTACCCGGACGGCACCTACCGGGGCTGGGCGGACCTGGTGGCGACCCGACTCGCCGCCGAGGCGGGCCCCGACTTCCGGTACGCCAACCTGGCCATCCGGGGCCGGCTCTTCCCCAGTGTGGTCGCCGAGCAGGTGCCCTCCGCGGTGGCGATGAAGCCGGATCTGATCAGCTTCGCGGCCGGTGGCAACGACGTGCTGCGGCGCACCTTCGACCCGGACACGCTGGTCGCCCGCTTCGACGAGGTGGTCCGGCAACTGCGCTCGGGCGGCGCTGACGTGCTCCTCTTCCGGTTCGCGGACGTGATGGCCCGGCTACCCGGCCAACGCCTCGTCGCACCCCGGGTGCAGCTGCTCAACCAGGCGGTCGGCGAGACCGCCGAGCGGCACGGCGCCATCATGGTCGACCTGTACGCCGACGACACCTTCCTCAACCCGATGCTCTGGAGCACCGACCGGTTGCACCTCTCCCCGGCCGGCCACCGGCGGGTCGCCGGCCAGGTGTTGAACGCCCTGGGCGTTGGTTGCGACGAGGAGTGGCTGATGGTCCCGCCGCACCCGGCACCCTCGCCGTGGCTGGCCGCCCGCGCCGCCGATCTGCGGTGGGCCGGTCAGCACCTCGCCCCGTGGGTGAAGCGGCGGTTGACCGGTCGGTCGTCCGGCGACACGGTGACGGCGAAGCGCCCGCAACTCGGCCCGCTCGTCGACTGAGCGTGCTCACCCTGCACACCGCGGCCCTGCTGTGCCGCGACCGGGACGGCGAACCGGTGCCGGAGCACGCTGTGCTGGTCAGCGGCGACCGGGTCGCGGCCGTCGGCCCGCTGGCCGAGTTGAGTGCGGCGTACGGGGCCCGGGTTCGCCGTTGGCCCGGGACGCTGGGGCCGGGTCTGCTGCACGACGGTCCGCTGCCGCCCGCACCGACCCCGCGCGAACGGGTGCACGCGCTGTTGCGTACCGGGGTGACGGCGGTCCTGGCGGAACACCTGGCCGACCCGGCGCTGCGGGCCGCCGCCGAGCGGAGCGACCTGCTGGTGCTGCCCACCGCCGTGGTGCCGACGCTGCGTCCGGACGGTCGGGCCGACCTCGCGGTGCACGGCGACGACGGCACCTGTCTGGTGACAGTGGTAGCCGGCCGGATCGTCCACCGCCGCGCCTGAACAGGCGCTGACGCCTCCACTGTGGAGTGCACTGATCGAATCGGGGTCGCCCGATGTCCGCCCGCCCCGATAACATCCGCTGCCCCCGCTGATCGGAAGGCGGGGACATCGGGGAAAGGTTGGCTGGGGGATGACCCTCATACCTGGCACGACGACATCCGCACGACCGCTCCGGGCGCTGCTGGCGACGGGGCTTTCCGTGGCGGTCGCCGCCGGGACGCTCACGCTGACGGCCGTGCCGGCCGCAGCGAACGACGTACCGAACGCGCCTGCCATCGACGACAACCAGCCGCCGGGTGTGCCGACCGAGCTGCAGACCTCCGGCGAACCGTGCACCACGGCGGAGCCGTACCAGTGGTGGCAGAACGACGACCTGACGCTCTCCGCCGTCCTGCACGACCCGGACATCGACGCGAACGGCGGCACCGACCGGTTGACCACCACCTTCGCGCTCTGGCCGGTCGACGAGCCGGCGGCCCGGATCGAACGGTTCGGGTACAACGGGCGGGACGGCGATCGGGAGAGCGGCCTCTTCGAACGGGAGGTGCTGACCCACGACCGGGTGTACGCGTGGCAGGTCCGGGCGGCGGACAGCCAGGCGACCGGCGAGTGGAGCGGCCTCTGCTACCTCCGGACCGACTTCCAGGGCCCGGAGGCCGCGCCGGTCGTCACCTCCAGTGACTTCCCGGTCGACGGTTGGCACCCGGCGTTGCCGGGACAGTTCACCTTCGACGCGGCGGCCACACCGGACGCTGTTGGTTTCCGGTACGAGCTGCTCGGCGGCGACGGTGTCCAGGTGGTGTCGGCGGACGGGCCCGGCGGCTCGGCCACTGTCACGCTCCGCCCGGAGGCGGGGCCCAACACCCTCGTGGTGTGGAGCCTCGACGCGGCCGGGAACCGCTCGCCTGAGGCGCGGTACGAATTCCGGGCCAGCGATGTCGCGCCGATCATCACCGGCAGACTCACCGAGATCGGTGTGCCGACCACGTTCACGGTGCAGCCGCAGATGGCCGGGGTGGTCCGATACCGGTTCCAGTTGGACGGCGACCCGGAGCAGACGGTGGAGGCGGCGGCCGACGGCACCGCCACGCTGACCGTCACCGCTACCCGGGGTGGCTACCGGACGCTCTCGGTGACCAGCGTGACCGCCGACGGCGTGACCGCGACCGCGTCGAGCAATTTCCGGCTGAGCACCGCGCCGAAGATCACCGCGACGGTCTATCAGCAGGGCGTCACCAGTGGGGGGCCGGGCGTGCCCGGGGTCTTCACCTTCACCCCGCGCCAGCCCGACGTGGTCAGCTACCGCTATCGCTTCGGCACTGTGACCAGCACCGTGGCCGCGGCGGCCGACGGCACCGCGTCGGTGACCTGGGCGCCGACGAAGGCCGGCCTGACCTCGCTCACCGTCTGGAGCATCGACGGGGACGGCACCCAGTCGGACTCGGCGTCGTTCACCTTCTTCGTCGGCAACCAGCCGCCGAGCAGCTAGCCGGAGCAACCCGGCGGGTGCCTCGCCGGGTGATCGTGATCCGGCGAATGCCGACCGGCCCACCATCCCGTGCGGGGGTGGTGGGCCGGCCGGCGTTACAGCGGTCGCGGGCGGCGATCCGGCGTACCTTTGGGATCATGTCTGTGCCGAACGATCCCGATCCCCGCCTCCAGTCGTACGCGGACCCGCAGCGGTTGGTCACCACCGAGTGGCTGGCCGCGCATCTGGGCGACGAGGGCCTCGTCGTCGTCGAGTCCGACGAGGACGTGCTGCTCTACGAATCCGGTCACATTCCCGGTGCCGTCAAGGTCGACTGGCACCTGGAGTTGAACGACCAGGTGACCCGGGACTACCTGGACCCGAAGAGCTTCGCCGAGCTGTGCGCGGCGAAGGGCCTCGGCCGGGGCGACACCGTCGTCTTCTACGGCGACAACTTCAACTGGTGGGCCGCGTACGCCCTCTGGGTCTTCTCGCTCTTCGGCCACGCCGATGTGCGACTGCTCGACGGCGGTCGGCAGAAGTGGATCGCCGAGGGACGCGAGGTGACCCGCGACAAGCCGGCCCGCCCGCGCGCCGACTACCCGGTGCCGCTGCGCGACGACGCCCCGCTGCGGGCCTTCCGTGAGCAGGTCATGGCGCACATCGCCGCCGGTCGGCCACTTGTCGACGTCCGCTCGCCGGGTGAGTACACCGGCGAGATGCTGCACATGCCGGACTACCCGCAGGAGGGTGCGTTGCGCGGTGGGCACATCCCGGGTGCGGTCAGCAAGCCGTGGAAGTCCGCCGCCAACGAGGACGGCACGTTCAAGTCCGCCGACGAGTTGAAGGCGATCTACGCCGACCAGCTCGGGCTGAGCCCCGACGACGACGTGATCGCGTACTGCCGGATCGGGGAGCGGTCCAGCCACACCTGGTTCGTGCTGCGGCACCTGTTGGGTTACCCGCAGGTGCGCAACTACGACGGCTCGTGGACCGAGTGGGGCAACCTGGTCCGGGCACCTGTGGTGAAGGGCGACCAGCCGGGCGGCCTGGCCGCCTGACCGGCACGACCGTCCCCGCGTGACAGTGAACGTCGCGCGGGGACGGTGTTTCAGCCGGCCAGTGCGATCGGGCCGCGCAGGTCGCGAACGATGCCGGTGATCTCGCCGGTCTCCGGGTGCCAGCGGGCCAGGGCGGCCGGTTCCAGTCGGAGCAGCACCGCGCCCCTGCCGTCCCAGCCCAGGACCTCACAGCAGCCCTTGGCGCGATCCCGGCCGAGGTCGAGCAGGTGGAGTACGGCGCCGGTCCGTGCGTCCAGCACCGCCGCCCCCTCGGCACCGTTGATCTCGCTGCTGGTGATCCAGGCCGCCCGGGCCAGCCGTTCACCGTGCAACCAGCCTCGGCCGTAGAACTCGTTGACCTGGTAGGGCGAGGGCAGCTGCGAGGCGTTGACCGGCTGTTCGGAGCGGAGTTCGCCCTCCCGGGCGGTCCGGCTGCGCAGCATCAGGCTGGTCCCCTCGCCGTAGGTCTCGATCAACGGGGCCTCCCGGCCGGCGTCCGGGTCGGGTGCGATCAACTCCCAGGTCGACACGTCGATGATGCTGGCCGCCCCGGTGACCCGGTCCACCGCGTACGTCCGGTCGTCGCTGCCGACCAGCACCCGGTCGTGCGCCCACACCACCAGCTCCAGGTAGCCGTCGAGCGGGATCCGGCGGACGGCCGCCGTGCTGAGGTCGATCAAGACCAGCTCTTTGGTCTGCGCGAACGCGGCCTGCCGGCCGTCCGGCGACAGTACTCCCGGCTTCAGCGCGCCCGCCTCGTTGCCGCTCGCGTCGCGGGTCGGTGCCAACGTCACCACGTCGAGGCTGCGCACCACGCCGTCGTTGCCGAGCACCCGGACCGGGCCGTCCGCGCGATTCTCCTCGTCCACCGGCTGGAACAGCGCCACTGCCCGCTGGACCGGTCGCTCGGAGAGCGGCACCGTCGCCGGAGCGCCGAGCCGGGCCAACGGATCGGGCGGGAAGGTCAGCTCGGCGGGCGGCTTCTGCACCGGACCCGCGTGGGAGGGGTCGACGGTCGGGGTCACCGTCGGACCCACCGGTGGGACCGGCGCGGGATCGGCGGGCGGTCGCAGCGCCGCCACCGTGCCGCCACCGACCAGCACCACGGCCAGGGCGACCACCGCGACGGCCCGCCGGGTGCGCCGGGTACGCCGAGCCCGCTCCCATCCGGCGGCGGCCGGCTGGCTGGGCAGCACGTCCTCGACGCTGACGGTCAGCAGTCGGCGCAGCTCCTGCTCGTTCACGGGTTCACCTCCAGACCGCTGGCCAGATCGGCCGGGCCTCGACCCGGTCGGGCGTCGCGGGCGAGGTCCGGGGCGACCTCGCGGAGTCGGCGCAGCGCCGCGTGGCACTGGCTCTTCACGGTGCCGACTGTCACGCCGAGCGCCTCAGCGGTGGCGACCTCGGTCAGATCCTCGTAGTAGCGCAACACCAGCACGGCCCGCTGCCGTGGGGGCAGCAGGCCCAGCGCGTCGTGCATCGTCAGCCGTAACGCGCCGTCCCGGTCGTGGGCCACCTGGTCCGGCGGCGCGGCGCTGAGCCACTCCCGCCGTCGGCGCCGCCACCACGACACCGAGTCGCGGTAGAGGATGGCCCGCACGTACGCGGAGGGGTCGCCGTCGCGGACCGAGGACCAGCGCAGCGCCAGCTTGAGCAGCGCGTCCTGGAGGAGGTCTTCGGCCTGGTGCCGGTTGCCGCAGATCAGGTAGGCCGCGCGGAGCAGCCGGTGCTGGTGGTTCTCCACGAAGGCGAGGTAGCCGTCGCGTCCGTCGTCCCTCGTCGGCGCCATCCGCCCCCCTCCCGGCCGTCGCGCGGTACGCGTCAACAGGCAGACGCACGGGAGGGGGAAAAAGGTTGGGTCAGCTCGGCGGCGTTCCGGTCAGATAACGCTGCAGGGTCGGCGCGACCCAGGAGACCAGCTCGTCCGGCGTGGTGTCCACCATGGGCGGCAACCGGACGATGTATCTGGTGAAGGCGAGACCGAGGACCTGACTGGCCACCAGGCCGGCCCGTCGGGCGGTCAGCGTCGGGTCGGTGCCGAAGGTGGCCACTGCGGCGGTGAGCTGGTTGGCGAAGATGCCGCGCATGCGTTCGGCCGCACCGGGATTGGTGCTGGCGGCCCGCAGCAGCGCCACCAGGGTCTCGTCGCCCTCCCACCGGGCCAGGAAGTGTCGGACCAGCACCTCACCGAGTCGGGCGGGCGGCACCGAGGTCAGGTCGGGCAGGCGGAGGTCGAACTCGGCCGCCGCCGCGAAGAGCCCTTCCTTGCTGCCGTAGTAGCGCATGACCATCGACGGGTCGATCTGGGCGTCGGCGGCGATGGCCCGGATTGTGGCGCGTTCGTAGCCGTCCGCCGCGAACCGTTCCCGGGCCGCTCGCAGGATCGCCGCCCGGGTGGCGTCGGAGCGGCGGGGCTGGGTCGGCGGGGCGGACGAGGTCATGCCAACGACCGTATGCCAACACTTGTTGACACGCAATCGTGAGGCGCTCTAGCGTGGCCAACAAGTGTTTGCCAACACATGTTGGCAGCCGTCTTCTGGAGGTGGCCATGCTGCCCACGAGCACTGACGTCCTGGTGGTGGGTGCCGGCCCCACCGGTCTCGCCACCGCGTTGACGCTGGCTCGGCGCGGGGTCGAGGTGACAGTGCTGGACCGCCTCGCCGCGCCGCCAACGACCTCCCGCGCCGCCGTCGTGCACGCGTACACCCTGGAGGTGCTGGACCGGATCGGCGCCGCCGCGCCGCTGATCGCCCAGGCGGTGCGGACGCCTCGTTTCACGGTGCGCGACCGGGACCGGGTGCTGCTGTCGGTGCCGTTCCACGAGCTGCCGTCCCGCTTCCCCTACGCGCTGCTGATCTCCCAGGCGGTCACCGAGACCGTGCTCACCGAAAAGTTGGCCGAGCTCGGTGTCCAGGTACGACGGCCGTGCCAGCTCACCGGGCTGAGCCGCGTCGGTGACGGCATGCTCGCGCAGGTCGACGGGCAGGCGGTGCGCGCCCGGTTCGTGGTCGGCGCGGACGGCCTGCACAGCACGGTCCGGGAGTTGGCCGGCATCGGCTTCACCGGCAGCAGCGACGAGGAGTCCTTCGTCCTCGCCGACGTACGGGTGCACAGCGTGCTGCCCCGCGACGAGGCGGCGCTCTTCCTCGCCCGCCCCGGGCCGTTGGTCTGGGCCCCACTCCCCGGCGGGGTGGTTCGGATGGTCGCCGCCGTGCGGAACGCACCGCCCGAACCGGATGCGGCCTACCTTCAGGCGCTGCTCGACGAGCGCGGCCCGGTACGACGACCCGACCGGGTGACCGACGTGGTCTGGGGCTCCCGGTTCCGGGTGCACCACCGGATCGCCGACACCTTCCGAGCCGGACCGGTGTTGCTGGCCGGTGACGCCGGGCACGTGCACAGCCCGGCCGGCGGGCAGGGCATGAACCTCGGCATCTGCGACGCGGTCGCGCTCGGCTCCGCGGTGGCGGACGTGCTCGACGGTGGCCCGGAGACGCTGCTCGACGACTACGACGCCCGGCAGCGACCGATGGCCGAGGACGTGATGAGCTTCGCCGCCGGGCTGACCAGGTTGGCGGCCGTCTCCCCGGCCGGCCGGCCCGCCCGGGACGTGCTGCTCCGGCTGCTCGGTGCCGTTCCACCGGCCCGTCGACGGATCGCGCTGCGCCTGTCCGGGCTGTCCCACCGCGAGCGAACGCCGAGCTAGGCCACGTCGCTGCGGCTCAGCACGCCGGGTGCGGCCGACCGCAGCGTCCGCCACGCGGTCAGGGTGACCAGCGCGAACGTCACCGCCGCCGTGCCCGCCACCGGCACCGTGCCGTACGCCGCGGCGGCGAGCCCGGCGAGCGCCGCCCCGAGCGGTGCGGTGAGCAGACCGACCATCCGCTGCGCCGCACCTACCCGGCCCAGCAGCTCGCCCGGCACCTGCCGCTGCCCGTACGACGCCCACAGGCTGTTCCACACCACTGTGCCGGCGGCGAAGACGGCCAGCGCGATCCCACCCGGCACCGGATGCCGAGCCAGCGCGAAGCCGGTCAGCGCCATGGTCTGCCCGGCCAGCACCACCCGCAGCGCCGGCACCGTGCCGAGCCGGGCGGCGAGCCGCCCCGACCCGAGCGCCCCCGCCAGGCCCCCGAAGATGGCTGCGGCGGCGAACAGCCCGTACCCGGCCGGCGGCACCCGCAGCACATCCAGCGCGTAGAGCACCAGCACCGCCATGATCCCGCTGATCGCCAGGTTGCTCGCCGCGGTGAGCAGTGTGAGCCGCCACAGCGTCCGGTGCGCCCGCAGCCAGCGCAGCCCCTCGACGATTTCGCTCCACACCGAACCGCGCCGCCTCCGCACCCTGGTCCGTGGCGCCGGGGCGAGGGCCAGCACGAGCACCGCGGCCACCGCGAAGGTGACGGCGTCGAGGGCGAACGGAAGGGCCGGGGCGACGGCGAACAGGACACCGGCGGCGGGAGCCCCGAGGAAACCGCCGGCCACCGCTGACCCCGCCTGGAGCCGGCCGTTCGCCCGGGGCAACGCGTCCGGCGGCACCACCGCGGGAAGCAGCGCGAACGAGGCGGAGTCGAAGAGGGTGCCCAACGCGGCGAGCAGGAACGCCGCCACCAGCAACACCGGGACGCTGACCCGGTTGAGCGCGACCACCACGGCCAGCGCCGCCACCACGCCAGCGCGTACCCCGTCGACCACCGCCATCGTCCGACGGCGGTCCCAGCGGTCCGCGTACACCCCGCCGAGCAGACCAAAGAGCAGCGGCGGCAACTGCCCGGCCACGGTGACCGCCGCGATGATCCGGGGATCGCGGGTCACTGTCGCGGCCAACAGGGCCAGCGCCGGGGTACGCAGCGCGTCTCCGAATCGCGACGACACGGCAGCGGACCAGAGCAGCCGGAAGTCCCGGCCGAGAGCAGTGGCGGTCATGCCGGTGACCGTGCCGGTTCGACCGGGTCGAGGGTCAAGCCACCACAGTGCGGAACGACCGTCAGCCGCCGCTCCACCGCAGGCAGTTCCCGGTCTAGGCTTGCCCGGTGACGGTGGAGCAGCAGGCACGGGGTGCGGCGGGTGCGGGCCGGCGCAGGTCCCGCAAGGACGAGATCCTGGAGATCGCGGTAGGTCTTTTCGCAGCGCGCGGATATCACGGCGTGTCGATGGACGACATCGGTGCGGCCGCCGGGGTCACCGGTCCGGCGCTGTACCACCACTTCGCCGGCAAGGAGGCCATGCTGGCCGCCGCGCTGATCCCGGTCAGTGAGGGGTTGCTGGCAGGTGGGCGGGAACGCGCCGCCGGCCGGTCGGACGACCCGCGCGGCGTACTGGAGTCGCTGATCGACTTCCACGTCGAGTTCGCCCTGGCCAACCCGGCGGTGATCGCGTTGCACCTGCACGAGCTGGACCGCCTGCCCGAGGAGCCGCGGCGGCGGATCCGCCGCCTGCAACGGCTCTACGTCGAGGAGTGGGTGACGGTGCTCACCGCGCTGCACCCGGGCATGCCCGATGGTGAGGCGCGGGTGCTCGCGCACGCCGCGTTCGGCCTGATGAACTCGACGCCGTTCCTCGGCGGTGAGGTGGACCGGCGACGTCGTGCCGAGCTGCTGCGCGGCGCGACCCTGGCCGCGCTGCTCGCCTGAGCCGACTCGTCAGAACCGTGCCGGTCATGATTCCCTGACATCGTCCCACCATCCGGACGCCGGGAGGAAACATGATCGAGTCACTGCTGGTCGCCAATCGGGGCGAGATCGCCCGCCGGATCATCCGGACCGCCAAGCGGCTCGGCATCCGCGCGATCGCTGTGTACTCGGAGGCCGACGCCGACCTGCCGTTCGTCGCCGAGGCGGACGAGGCGGTCCTCATCGGCCCACCGAACCCGGCGCTGAGCTACCGCAACACCGAGGCGATCCTCGCCGCCGCGAAGTCGACGGGCGCGCAGGCCATCCACCCCGGCTACGGCTTCTTGTCGGAGAACGCCGAGTTCGCCCGTACCGTCGAGGCGAGCGGCCTGATCTGGGTCGGACCTGACGCGGACGCGATCACCGCGATGGGCGACAAGATCAATGCTCGGAACCTGATGGCGGCGGCGGGTGTTCCGGTCGCGCCCGGCACCACCGACCCGGCCGCCGACCTGGATGCGGCGGTGTCGGCCGCCGCCGAGATCGGCTACCCGGTGATGGTCAAGGCCGCCGCCGGCGGTGGCGGCATGGGCATGGGCGTGGCCGTCGACGAGGCCGCGCTGCGCACCGAGTACGACAAGGTGCGCGCGTTCGCCGAGCGGATGTTCGGCGACGGTTCGGTGTTGATCGAGCGGTACTTTCCCCGGGTACGGCATGTCGAGGTGCAGATCCTCGGTCTGGCCGACGGTCGGGTGGTGGCGC
>NZ_JAGPXZ010000630.1:0-3685 GCF_018070305.1 Micromonospora sp. M51
TGACCGCACCCGTGCCGCGTCGCCCGGGCCTCGACGAGGCGGCCCCGGCGACGCGCCGGTCAAGGGCGGTCGTCCGCAGCCCCGGCTCTGTGCCCGGCGCGCCGGCCTGGCTCTGTGCCCCGCGCGCCGGCCCGGCTCTGTGCCCCGCGCGCCGGATCCCAGCTGGGCGCTGATGTCGTAAACGATTCAGCTCCAAAGCGTGCGCGAATGGTAGGTGTCACCCGCTCCGCAGCCGTGACCGTCAGCGACACGTGCGGGAGGGGCCGAGGCGGGAGCGTCAGGCCGGTCGGTGGTGGGCGAGGACCGCGTCCAGCAGGCCGGGGTAGAGCTTGTCCAGCTCGTCGCGGCGCAGCCGGACCAGCCGGCTCGTGCCGGCGGCGCGGGTTCGGGTCAGGCCCGCCTCGCGCAGCACCTTGAGGTGGTGGCTGCGGGTCGCCTTGGAGACGCCGAAGTCGAAGCTGCCGCAGGGGGACTCGCCGCCCTCGGCGAGCGCCCGGACGATCTGTAGCCGCACGTCGTCGGCGAGCGCGGCCAGCACGCTGGTGACCGGTACGGCGGTCAGGTCGGGTTCGTGCGGCTCCATGTGACCAGTGTAACCGTTGTTCGACAAGAGTCGAACAAGCTCCTACTGTCGGTGTCGTTGGTTCGACGATACTCGAACATTGGAGTTGCCGATGCGATCCCGCGCCACCGCTTACCCACTGGTCGCCGTGCTCGGCTGGGGCGTGATGTTCCCGATCCTGGCCAGCGCGCTCGACCGGGTCGACCCGCTCAATTTGACCACCGCGCGCTACCTGCTGGCCGCCGTCGTCCTGGTCGCCATCCTGCTGCTCCGCGAGGGGGCCGGCGCGCTGCGGCACGGTGGAAGGGCGCTGGAGGTGGTGGTGCTCGGCGTGGTCGGCTTCGCGGGGTTCAACCTCCTCACCAACCTGGCGCTCGAACACGCCGCCCCGCAGCAGGTCTCCCTCTTCGTGGCCACCACCCCGGTGATCACCCAGCTCGTCCGCTGGGCTCGCGACGGCGTACGCCCGAAGCCGCTCCTGCTGGCCCTCTCCCTGGTGGCGCTCGTCGGAGTCGGCCTGGTGATCACGCGCGGCAGCCTGGCCGGGCTCGGCCAGTTCGGCCTCGGCGGGCTGATGATGATCGGCGCGGTGCTGGGCTGGGCCATCAACACCCACGGCGCCAGCCGGTTCGGCGAGTGGACGCCGCTGCGCTTCACCACACTGACCGCGCTCGCCGGCACGGCCGCCATGCTCGTCCTGAGCATCGGCGCCGACGCCGTCGGCTGGCAGCACGCGCCAGGCGCCGCCGACCTCGTGGCGGTCACCCCGCAGCTGGCGTACGCCGTCGTGGTGGGTGCCGTCATCGCGGTCCTGGCCTGGAACACCGGCGTGCAGCGACTCGGTGCCGCCAACGCCGCGCTGTTCATGAACCTGGTTCCGGTGACCACCTTCGCGGTGCAGATCGCCCGTGGCTACCGCCCGGAACCCGTCGAACTGGTCGGGGCCGCCATCACGATCGCCGCCCTGATCGCCGCGAATCTCGCCGCCCGCCCCCGGACCACGCCGCTGCCCCAGTCGGGTGCGGTGACGGACCCGATCGCGGTGACCGACCCGGTGGCCGTGAACGCCCGCTGACCCACTCCCTGGGATTCGCCCTGGAGGCCGCGGCCAGCTTTGCCTAGACTCGGCGGCACAACTGAATACCTCATCCAGAGGGGCTGAGGGATACGGCCCGACGACGCCCCGGCAACCACCCCGCGCGCTCACCGCTGAGCGACCCGCGGGGCAGGTGCCAATTCCGTCCCCGCCGCACGGTGCGATGCGGGGAAAGATGAGAGGACTCTCGACATGACGTCGACGCTCGTCAGCTCCGGCATCGACACCTCTGCCAGCCCGGCCCGCGCCCTGGTCTGCCGCGCCTGTTCGGCCCGCTACCCGCTCGCCGCCCAGCACGCCTGTTACGAGTGTTTCGGCCCGCTGGAGGTCGACTACGACACCTCCGCGCTGGCCACCGTCACCCGCGAACAGATCGAAGCCGGCCCGGACAACATCTGGCGGTACGCCGCACTGCTGCCCGCCGGTCAGGACCCGGCCAGCCGGGTCACCCTCGACCCGGGGCTGACCCCGTTGGTGGCGGCCCCGCACCTCGCCGCCGAGTTGGGCATCACCGCGCCGCTGTGGGTCAAGGACGACAGCGCCAACCCCACCCACTCGTTCAAGGACCGGGTCGTCTCGGTGGCGCTCACCGCCGCCAAGGCGCTCGGCTTCACCCGGTTCGCCTGCGCGTCGACCGGCAACCTGGCCAACTCGGTGGCCGCCCACGCCGCCCGCGCCGGCGTGCCCTCGGTGGTCTTCATCCCCAGCGACCTGGAGCAGGGCAAGGTCATCACCACCGCCGTCTACGGTGGCGAACTGGTCGCCATCGACGGTTCGTACGACGATGTCAACCGGCTCTGCGGCGAGCTGGTGGAGACCGACGAATTCGAGGACACGGCGTTCGTCAACGTGAACGTCCGGCCGTACTACGCAGAGGGTTCCAAGACCCTCGGCTACGAGGTGGCCGAGCAGCTGGGCTGGCGGATCCCGGCGCAGGTGGTCATTCCGATGGCCAGCGGCGAGCTGCTCACCAAGATTGACAAGGCGTTCTCCGAGCTGGTCGAGATCGGCCTGGTCGAGGCGCCGGCCGGCGGCTGGAAGGTCTTCGGTGCGCAGTCCGCAGGCTGCAACCCGATCGCCACCGCCCTGCACGGCGGGACCGACACGATCATCCCGGTCAAGCCGACCGGCATCGCCAAGTCGCTCAACATCGGCGACCCGGCAGCCGGCCTCTACGCCCTGGAAGCGGTCCGCCGCACCGGCGGCTGGATGGAGTACGTCGACGACGACGAGATCCGGGCGGGCATCCGCGACCTGGCCCGCACGACCGGGGTCTTCGCCGAGACCGCGGGTGGGGTGACAGTGGCCGTGCTGCGCAAGCTGGTCGAGTCCGGTCGGCTCGACCCGTCGGCGGAGACCGTCGTGTTCAACACCGGCGAGGGTCTGAAGACCATCGACGCGGTGGCCGGCCAGGTTGGCCCGACCCACCACATCAAGCCCTCGCTGCGTGCCGCCCGCGACGCCGGCCTCCTCGGCTGACCCACGGGCCAGGTCGATCAGCCAGTAACTGGGTTTTCGCTGTGAGTGTGGAAAACCCGCCGCTACGGACTTGACGGCAGGAACCGGACGGCGCAAGATGCTCCGTGCGGGAGGGCATTTCGCCGAAGACTTTTGAAGTTCTTGCGACCCAACGCCGGAGGCGTTGTGCGAGTGTCCCTCCCGACCACGTTCGATCGGGCCAGCGATTAATTCGCTGGCCCGATCGCTTTTGCCTGGTGCACCCTCAGCGCAATGAGCATCACTATCGCGTCGTTCGACGGCGCCGACCGGACCGCGGTCGACGAGGCGTACCGGATCGGGTCAGCGGTCAACCACGCCGACCTGCCGGACTTCCCGCCCTCCTGCCGGCGCCGCTTCGACGCGCTGTTCCACACGCCGATGCCCGGCACCCGGTCACTCTGGGCGCTGGCCCGACTGGACGGCGTGCCGGCCGGCTACCTCCAACTGGACCTGCCGCAGCTCGACAACACCGACAACGCCACCGCCGACCTGCTGGTGCATCCCCAGCTGCGGCGTCGTGGAGTCGG
>NZ_JAGPXZ010000631.1:0-3681 GCF_018070305.1 Micromonospora sp. M51
GTCTTCCTCAACCAGGACGCGGAGCGTCGGGTCAACGACGCCCCGGCCGCCCCGCTTGAGGGCGACGAGAACCGCGAGACGGTGACCCGCTTCCGCGACGGCGCGACCGACCGCCCGGCCGAGAGCTGATCTGATGGCGGCCCAGGTACGCGTTCTTCGTCAACGGATCCGCTCGGCGAAGTCGATGAAGAAGATCACCAAGGCGATGGAGCTCGTGGCGACGAGCCGGATCGCCAAGGCTCAGGCCCGGGTGCAGGCGTCCCTGCCGTACGCCCAGGCCATCACCGGTGTGCTCACGGCGCTGGCGTCCAACGCGCGGATCGACCACCCGCTGCTCACCCCGCGCGAGCGGGTGCGGCGGGCCGGTGTCCTGTTGGTCACCAGCGACCGTGGCCTGGCCGGTGGTTACAGCTCCAACGCGATCAGGATGGCCGAGTCGCTGATCGCACGCCTCAAGGCGGACGGCAAGGAGCCCGTGCTCTACGTCATCGGGCGTAAGGGTGTCGGGTTCTACCGGTTCCGCGACCGGCCGATCGAGGCGAACTGGACCGGGTTCAGCGAGCAGCCGTCGTTCGAGGACGCCCGCGCCGTGGGTGAGACGCTGATCAAGGCGTTCACCGCCGGTGCGGACGACGTCGACGGCGGTGCCGGTGCGGACGGGGTGCTCGGCGTCGACGAGTTGCACATCGTCTACACCGAGTTCCACTCGCTCATGACGCAGAACCCGGTTACCAAGATCATTGGTCCGATGCAGGTGGAGGACCGGCCGCGCTCCGAGGGGCTGCTGCCGGCGTACGAGTTCGAGCCGGAGGCGGAGGCGCTGCTCGACGCGCTCCTGCCGAGGTACATCAACACGCGGATCTACGCGGCGTTGATCGAGTCGGCGGCGAGTGAGTCGGCGGCACGGCGGCGGGCGATGAAGAGCGCCACCGACAACGCCGAAGACATGATCGAGAAGTACACGCGTGAGATGAACTCGGCTCGCCAGGCCGGGATCACCCAGGAGATCAGCGAGATCGTCGGCGGCGCCAACGCGCTGGCCGCGTCGGGAAGTGAAGTGTGATGACTGCCCCAGTAGAGACCAAGACGGCCACGGGTCGCGTGGTCCGGGTCATCGGCCCGGTCGTCGACGCCGAGTTCCCGCGCGACGCCATGCCTGCCCTGTTCAACGCCCTGAACGTCACCGTGGACCTGTCCGGCGGTGAGAAGACGCTGACCCTGGAGGTCGCCCAGCACCTGGGTGACAACCTGGTCCGCGCCATCTCGATGCAGCCGACGGACGGCCTGGTCCGCGGCGCGGAGGTTCGTGACCGCGGCGAGCCGATCACCGTTCCGGTGGGCGACGCGGTCAAGGGCCACGTGTTCAACGCGATCGGCGAGGTGCTCAACCTCAAGGAGGGCGAGACCCTCACCCCGGACGACCGCTGGGGTATTCACCGCAAGGCCCCGGCCTTCGCGGACCTGGAGCCGAAGACCGAGATGCTGGAGACCGGCATCAAGGTCATCGACCTGCTCGCCCCGTACGTCAAGGGCGGCAAGATCGGCCTGTTCGGCGGCGCGGGCGTGGGCAAGACGGTGCTCATCCAGGAGATGATCACCCGTGTTGCCCGTAACTTCGGTGGTACCTCGGTCTTCGCCGGCGTGGGTGAGCGCACCCGTGAGGGCAACGACCTCATCGCCGAGATGACCGAGTCCGGCGTCATCGACAAGACCGCGCTGGTCTACGGCCAGATGGACGAGCCGCCGGGCACCCGTCTGCGGGTGGCGCTCTCCGCGCTGACCATGGCGGAGTACTTCCGGGACGTGAAGAAGCAGGAGGTGCTGCTCTTCATCGACAACATCTTCCGCTTCACCCAGGCCGGTTCGGAGGTGTCCACCCTGCTCGGCCGGATGCCGAGCGCCGTTGGTTACCAGCCGACCCTGGCCGACGAGATGGGCGAGCTCCAGGAGCGGATCACCTCCGTCCGGGGTCAGGCCATCACCTCGATGCAGGCGATCTACGTGCCGGCGGACGACTACACCGACCCCGCCCCGGCCACCACGTTCGCCCACCTGGACGCGACCACCAACCTGGAGCGGTCGATCTCCGACAAGGGCATCTACCCGGCAGTGGACCCGCTGGCGTCCTCGTCCCGGATCCTCGCCCCGGAGTTCGTCGGCCAGGAGCACTTCCAGGTCGCCACCGAGGTGAAGCGGATCCTGCAGCGCTACAAGGACCTGCAGGACATCATCGCCATCCTCGGTATCGAGGAGCTCTCCGAGGAAGACAAGATCACCGTGGCCCGGGCCCGGCGGATCGAGCGCTTCCTGTCGCAGAACACGTACGCGGCGGAGCAGTTCACCGGCGTTCCGGGCTCGACGGTCCCGATCAAGGAGACCATCGAGGCGTTCCGCAAGATCAGCGAGGGTGAGTACGATCACTTCCCCGAGCAGGCGTTCTTCATGTGCGGCGGTCTCGACGACCTGGAGAAGAAGGCTGAGGAGCTGATGAAGGGCTGACCAGCCCCATCTGATCCGCAACAAAAAGACTGCCCCGGCAATGCCGGGGCAGTCTTTTGTTCATGTTCGCGTCCTACCATCGTCGCGGTCCGTTACTCGTGGTCGGCACTTCCGCGACTGCCGAGCTACGGTTCGTTCCGCGCGCTCACCTGAACGAGCGTTGATCTTTGCAACCTTTCGAGGACGTGCGCCCGTCTTTCTCGTCGTGGGCGTAACGAACGGAGATGCTCGTGGGTAAGGCCGGCAAGCGTGGCCGCAAGCCGTCCATCTGGCGAGGTGTGCCACGGTGGGCCAGGATCTGCACGGTGTTCGGCGCCGTGCTGACAGTGCTCAGCGGTGCGGTGCTGGTTGGCACCGAGGTGCTCATGGCCCGCTACGAGGGGGCCGTCGGCAAGGCCGACCTGTTCGGCGACCAGGCGGCGGGTGCCCAGGCGAAGAAGAGCGAGATCAAGGGTCCGCTCAACATCCTGCTCGTCGGCATCGACCCGCGTACGCCGACGGCCGCGCCACTGGCCGACTCGATCATGGTGCTGCACGTGCCGGCGTCGATGGACCGGGCCTACCTGTTCTCGCTGCCGCGCGACCTCTACGTGCAGATCCCAGCGTTCAAGAAGGCCGAGTTCCCGGGCGAGACCACGAAGATCAACGCTGCCATGTCGTTCGGCAGCAGGGTGCCGGGGGCCAACCCCGACGCGGCACGGGGTTTCGAGCTGCTGGCCACCACAGTGCAGAAGGTGACCGGCATCAAGCGCTTCGACGCTGGCGCGATCATCAACTTCACCGGCTTCCAGAAGATCGTCGACGCCATGGGTGGCGTCGACATGTACATCGAGCGCGACGTGAGGTCCGAGCACAAGAAGCCGGACGGCACACCGCGTCCGGGCAACACCCGTGGTGAGGGCTACGTCGGCCCGCAGGCGGTCTACAAGAAGGGCAACCAGCACCTGAGTGGGTGGCAGGCGTTGGACTACGTCCGGCAGCGCTACCCGAAGAACGGCGTTCCGGACTCCGACTACGGGCGGCAGCGCCACCAGCAGCAGTTCGTCAAGGCCATGGTCGGCCAGGCGTTCAGCGCCGACGTGGTGTCCAATCCCATCAAGCTGGACAAGGTGCTCCGCGCCGCCGGGCAGTCGCTGATCTTCAACGGTCGGGGAAACAGCGTGGTCGACTTCGGGATCGCCC
>NZ_JAGPXZ010000632.1:0-3670 GCF_018070305.1 Micromonospora sp. M51
GTGCCACGGCGCCCAGGTGACCGAGTACCTGTGCCAGCAGCTCGGGTTGACCGGGCAGACCCCGGACGGACCTCCCCGGGTGGTGCGCTTCGACCGCTACGGGCTGCTGGTCGCCCTCGGTCGACCCGGTGCCCGACGTCGGGTCCGGCTGACCTTCCCGAACCCGCTGGCCGACCCAGCCGACCTCCCCCGTCTGCTCCCCCCACTGCGACTCACTGCCGCCACCCACCCACCCCACTAACCCCCCAGGCCCCGGCCCTCCGCCGCGCCGATCTTGCACTTTCGGTTGCCGATATGCGGGTTGCATCCCTTATGTCGGCGCAGAAAGTGCAAGATCGCGGGAGGGGGTTGGGGTCGAGGGGGCTAGGTGGGGTGGGGTCAGGTCGGCAGCGGGCCGGTGAGGTAACGCTGGATCGTGGGGCCGACCATGACCGCCAGGGTTTCCGGGTCGGCCGAGGCGACCGGCTCAAGGCGTACCACGTGCCGCATCATGGCCAGGCCGATCATCTGGCTGGCCACCAGGGAGCCCCGCAGCGGCAGCTCGGCCGGATCGACGTCGAGGTTTTCGAGTACCCGGCGCAGCACCTGGGTGGTGACGAACTCCCGCAGCAGTCGAGCCGTCCACTCGTTGCTCACCGCGGAGCGCAGCAGTGCCTGCGCGGCGCTCCCGGCCGGGGAGTCCCAGACGCCGAGGAACGTACGCACCATCCGCTCGCCGACGGCGTCCCGGTCACCGGCGAGCACTTTCGGCACCAGCTGACCGGGGTCGACCGGAAAGTTCATCGCGGCCAGGAAGAGCTGGTCCTTGCTGCCGAAGTAGTGGTGCACCAGCGCGGGATCGACCTCAGCCGTGCCGGCGATGGCCCGGATCGAGGCGGCGTCGAAGCCCCGTTCGGCGAACGCCGCCCGCGCCGCGTCGAGGATCGCCTCCCGGGTGCCCGGTTTGCCGGGTCGCCGGCCGGTTCGCCGCGTCATCGCCGCCCTTCGTTCGTCCGCCTGGGCCCGTGGTGGGCCGGCCCGGTCAACGCCGGGGTCAGCAGCCGTGCCGGCCGCCGCCCCCGGCGTCGGCGGTCAGCCGCTGCGTCGGCGCAGGGTCGCCGCCGCGAGCACCAGCGCCAGCACCACCGCGCCGAGCACCACCGCGACATCCCGCCACATCCGGCCGGTCGGTTCGGCGTGGGCACCGACCTCCTGCAAAGCCTCGATGGCGTACGACAGGGGGAAGGCGTCACTGAGCGCCTGGAGCCAGCCGGCCATCTGGTCGCGGGCCACGAACAGCCCGCAGAGCAGCAGTTGGGGGATCACCACGACCGGCAGGAACTGTACTGCCTGGAACTCGGTGCGGGCGAAGGCACTGCACAGCAGCCCGAGGGCGACGCCGAGCACCGCGTCGAGCACGGCGATCCCGATCACCAGCCCGATGCTGCCGGCGGTCTCCAGACCGAAGATCCAGTACGCCACGGCGGCGGCGACGGCGGCCTGCACGGCGGCGGCCAGCCCGAACGCTATGCCGTACCCGAAGAGCAGGTCGAGCTTGCCCAGCGGGGTGGTGAGCAGCCGCTCCAACGTGCCCGAGGTGCGTTCGCGCAGCATGGCGATGCTGGTCACCAGAAACATGATCACGAAGGGGAAGATGCCGAGCATCACCAGCGCGATCCGGTCGAAGGTGCTCGGCTGACCGGGCGGGGTCGGCTGGTCGGCGTACATGAAGTAGACCAGGGTGAGCAGGACGGCCGGCACCACCACGAGCAGCGCGATGGTCCGCCGGTCGTGCCGGAGCTGACGCAGGATGCGGCCGGTGGTGGCGGCGAGGATTCGCGGGCTCATGCTGTCTCCCGTGCGGCGGTCGCGTCGGTGCTGGTGGAGGCGGCCTCGCCGGCCCGGATGAGCCGCAGGAACGCCTCGTCGAGGTCGTCCACACCGGCGGCGGCGCGGATCGCGGCCGGGCTGTCGTCGGCGATCAACCGCCCCTGACGGATCAGCAGCAGGCGGTCGCACCGGGCCGCCTCGTCCATCACGTGGCTGGACACCAGCAGGGTGGTGCCGGCGGCGGCCATCGCGTGGAACCGGGCCCACAGGTCGGCGCGCAGCACCGGATCCTGACCGACGGTCGGCTCGTCGAGGATGACCAGCTCCGGCTCCCCGACCAGGGCGCACGCCAACGAGGCTCGGCTGCGTTGACCGCCGGAGAGGGTGCCGACCAGCTGACCGGCCGCCTCGGCCAGCCCGACATCGCTGATCGCCCGATCGGCCTCGGCGCGCCCACGCCCGTACAGGGTCGCGAAGTAGCGGGCGTTCTCCCGGACGGTCAGGTCGGCGTAGACGCTCGGCGCCTGGGTCAGGTAGCCCACCCGGTGTCGCAGCGCGGGAGTGCCCGCCGGTTGGCCGAGCACGGTGACCGTCCCGCTGGCGACCACCTGCACCCCGACCACCGCGCGCATGAAGGTGGTCTTGCCGCTGCCACTGGGGCCGAGCAGCCCGGTGACCGCGCCGCGCGGCACCCGGCAGCTGATGCCGTCCAGCACCCGCCGCCCACCCCGGTCGACGACCAGGTCCCGGACGGCTATCGCATCGTCCATCGCACACCTCCACAGAAACTCATCACCTGTTGAACTCAACGCTAGATGAAATACCGCGCCGCACGCAACGGCCCGGAATCGACAACTGGGCGCCGACCGTTGCGCCCAGTGCGAGAACGGGCAGTAAGCTCCGGACCGGACACGAAGTCCGCCAACGGGCATTGCGCACCGATCGGACGTGCGGCACGATGGCGCCGTGGGTCACGCTCCGTTACCGGATAGCGGTTTTCTCGAGGATTGGGCCGCGCGGTTGCGGCAGGCCGCCGAGCGGCCGGTCGTCGGCATCCTGTTGCGCGGCAGCCACGCCCGCCGCGCCGCCACCGCGCACAGCGACGTCGACCTGGACGTGCTGGTCGGCGGCGCCCCGTACGCGGCCCGCCGGGCCTACCTGGCCGAGTCCGCAGGCCAGCTCACCCACGTCTCGGTGGCCGCCCGTGACGTCCGGTCCTGGGTGCACCGCCTCGGCGAACCGGCCGACTGGGCGTTCGGGCTACCGGTCACCGCGCCGGCGCGGCTGCTCTGGGCCGACCCGCACTGGCGGCCCCGGATCGACCTGCCAGTGCTGTGTCAGCCCGCCGAGCCGCCCCGGCTGGAAGAGATGATCGCCACGCTGGGGAAGGCCGCCGCCGCCCGCGCGGCCAACGACCGCCTCGGGGTCCGGCTCGCCGTCGCCGACCTGGCGCGGCTCTGCCCCTCGGTGCTCCGCCCGGCCAACCCGTCCGTGCGGGTCCACTCCCGCCGGGCGGCCTTCGCGGCGGCCCTGGAACTGCCGGTGACCCCACCGGGCTACCGGTCGGACATGCTGCTCTGCCTCGGGCTGCGCCCGGGCGCTACCGGGCAGCTCTGGGCCGCCGCCGTCCGGTTGGTCGCCGGCACCCTGCCGTTGATCCGGCCGTACGCCGAGGAGATCGCCGACACGGCTGGCGCGGACCTGGCCGCCGCCCTGGTCGACGGCCGGTTGGACCGCTACGTCGCCCAGTTGGCGCGGCCGGCGGGGCCCGCGCCGCAGCCCTCGTCCCCGCCGCAGACCCGGCCCTCGGGGCCCTCGCCGCAGCCCTGGCGGGAGCGGTCGGCGGCGCCCGCGCCGCGTG
>NZ_JAGPXZ010000633.1:0-3655 GCF_018070305.1 Micromonospora sp. M51
CGACGAGCGTGGAAGCCGAGGGCACCAGCCGGCGGCGGGCGTCGGCGTCGGAGAGACCGCGCAGTTAGCGCAGCAGCACGGCCCGGTGGAAGTCGAGGAACGAGGTCAGCACGGCGCGCTCGTCGCCGGTGCGGGCGAGCACCGGACCGAGCGTGGGATCGATCGTCTGCTCCATCCGCCGACCCTAGCCACGGGCCGGTCACCCCGCTGCCCCGCTATCCGCTGCGAGCGGGCGCTGCGCCGGGCAGGATGGGCGCATGGCTTCCTCCGTGCAGATCCCTCTCGTCGGCGGCACGGCGGACGGGCAGACCATCACCGTCGAGCTCGACAGCAACGGTCGCCCGCCGCTGACCCACCATCACCTCGGCTCCGGTGGGCTTGCCGACGCGCAGATCTACGAGTTGGAGAACTTCCGCGAGGACGCCCGCGAGTGGCGCTACCGGTGGACCGGCCCGGCGGTGTGACCGCCGGCTCAGACCCGGGTGAGGGTCTGGCTGCGCAAACTCTCCAACACGCCACGGGTGACCTCCGAGGTGCCCCGCGCCTGCTCGCACACCTCCGCCACCCGTCGTGCGGTGGCGTCGGCGCGTTGCTCCCGCTCGTCCCACAGTCGGTCGACCTCGGCCAGCAGCGGCCCCTCGACCTCCCGCTCCACACCGCGTAGCGCCGGCACACCGAGCCGCTGGGCCAGGTCGAAGACCTTTCCGGCGTACGGCAGGGGCAGGAACGGCGTACCGACCATCGCCGCGAAGATCAGGAAGTGCAGGCGCATGCCGACGGCCAGGTCGAAGTGGCGCATCAGCCCCAGCACCTGCTGCGGGGAGTAGGTGCCGTGCAGGATCCGACCCCGCTCGGCGGCGACCATGTGCGACAGCACCCCGTGGGCGTGCCGGATGTCGTCCCGCTCCATGGGCACGAACAGCACGTACGCGTCGATCCGGTGCACCAGGAAATCACCGATCTGGGCCAGCAGCCGGTGGTAACCGTCCACGTCGAGGCGTTCGGCGGCCCGGCCCGGCTCCCGCACGCTTATCCCGACCAACCGCTTGCCGACCGGCACCCCCTCCTCGGCCAGCAGGTGGGCCGGGAACTCCTCCGGTTGCAGGAGGAACGCCGGGTCCGCGGTGACGGTGATCGGGTTGAGCAGGCCAGCCTCCTCCAGCACCATCCGGGACTCCTGGTCCCGGACGGTCACCTGGGTCGCGCTGGAGAGCGTTTCCCGGACCATGCCGGTGTCCACCCCGTCGCTGAGCGGCCCAACCCCCACCGCGTACGTGATCAGTGGCAGGCCCCGCTCCTGGGCGACCCGGACCACCCGCAGGTAACGGCGGGCCTCCCGGTCGTAGAGGATGCCGCCACCGCCCAGGATGAGCAGGTCGAGCTGGGCCAGGACCAGGGCCGAGTCGGTACGGCTCACGCCCTCCCACGGCACCGCTTCGACGTCCGGGTGCGCGGCCCGGGTGTGCTCCGGGTTCCGGGAGAAGACGATGATCCGGGCGTTCGGTTCCTGCGTCCGCAGATCGGTGAGCAGGCCGGTGAGGATCGCCTCGTCGCCGAGGTTTCGCCCACCGTACGAGCCGAGCACACCGATGGTCAGTCCGGCGCCGTGCGTCATCCGTCGCTCCTCCCCAGGTGCGGTCCGCGCCGGTTTCCCGCTGGGCAGGTGAACAGTCCTGCCGGGAGGACCGACAGTGCACGGCGTCGGCGGCGGTTCAGCCCGCCGGGGTGACGCGTTTCGCCATCTGCCGCGAGGTGACCTCGAAGCCCAGACTGCGGTAGAGGCCGAGCGCCACGGTGTTCGTACCGAAGACGTTCAGACCCAGCTCCGGCACGCCGAGCTGGGCGAGTTCGGCCTCGATGAGCTGGATCATCCGCCGTGCGTACCCGCGTCCCCGGTGCTCCTCGTGCACCTCGATGTTGTGGATCCACGCCTGGTTCGGTGCGGCGGCCGTCGGCAGGGTCACCCAGATCCAGCCGACCTCGGTGTCACCGACCCGGGCCATCCGCAGCAACACGCCCTCGGTGTCCACGCCGGCCGGCAGCGACTCCCCGATCTGGGTGACCGTCCGCTCACGGGCCGCCTCCGGGGTCATCCCCCGGTGGGCCACCAGGTCCTCGGCGTACCCCTGCTCCAGTGCCCCCAGCAGGCGGGCCAGTTCCGGCGCCGTCATCGGCGTCAACGTCAACTCCACCGCGTCTCCCCTTCATCGTCGCCAGCAGGCAGTGCAGCAGAACCGGCCTGGACACGCCAACAGATTCACCGCCGGGGCGGGCGGGGTCAGGATGCCGTCGGCGGGTCCAGTTGGCGGGCCAACTGCGTCAGGTCGTGCAGCCGCAGGTCGCCGTCGAGCCCTTTCAGCGCGGCGGTCATCGCCCCGGCCGCCCGCCCGGCCCGCAGGCCGACCTCGGCGTCCTCGACGACCAGGCACCGCGCCACCGGTACGCCCAGCAGCGCCGCGCTCCGCAGGTAGCCCTCCGGGTCCGGCTTGCCGACGCTGACGTCGTCGACCGTGACGAGCACCGGCGCCTTGATGCCGGCGGCGTCGAGCCGGGCCTCGGCGAGCCGCGCGTCGGCGCTGGTCACCACCGCCCAGGGCAACCCCAGTCGGGCCAGCACGTTCAGCAGTTCGTGCGCACCGGGGGTGGCTGTCACGTCGGACAGGTCGTCGTACTGCAACGCCAACTGTCGCGCGGCAGCGGTGGCGACCGCGTCGTCGTCGAGCGCGGGCAGCAGCCGGCGGATGGTCCGATCGGCCGGGCTGCCGTGCGCGATGGCCAACGCCGCCGCCGGATCGACGGCGTACTCGCCGGCCCACCGCTCCCAGGCCCGCTCCACGGCGGCGTCGGAGTCGACCAGGGTGCCGTCCATGTCGAACAGCACCGCGCCGATGCCTGCCAGTTCCACGACCACTCTCCCCGCATCGCTCGCCCCACCCTCCCCCACCTGGCAAGATCCGCGCAACTTCGGTGATCCTGCTGTCTCGTCGCCGGGTGAGGCAGCAGGATCCGTGAAGTCGCGCGGATCATGGCGGCCCACCGCGTCCGCAGGCCGTCGAGGATCGCGGGAATCGGACCTGAGGGTCGCAACGAGGGGTCCGATAGCCGCCAGACGACGAGGCCGCGCGGCCAGATGATCGTTTGCATGACGACGACACTCAACGACAGGGTCGCACTGGTGACCGGAGGTTCCCGGGGCATCGGGGCCGGCATCGCCCTGCGTCTGGCCCAGGACGGGGCCGACGTGGCGCTGACCTACCGGCAGGACGCCGAGCGGGCCGCGACAGTGGTGAAGCAGATCGAGGCGCTGGGCCGACGGGCGCTGGCGATCCAGGCGGACGGCGCCGACCCGGCCGCCGTGCAGGGCGCTGTCGACCGGGCAGCCGCCGAACTGGGTCGGCTGGACATCCTGGTGAACAACGCCGCGGTGTTCACGGTCGGCGCCATGGACGAGCTTGGCTCGGCCGAGGTGGAGCAGACCGTCGCGGTCAACATCCGGGCACCGTACGTCGCCGCGCGGGCGGCGCTGCGGCACCTGGGCGAGGGCGGACGGATCATCAGCATCGGCAGCAACGTCGGTGAACGGGTGGTCTTTCCCGGGCTGACGCTCTACGCGATGAGCAAGTCCGCCCTGGTCGGGCTGACCCGGGGCCTGGCC
>NZ_JAGPXZ010000634.1:0-3653 GCF_018070305.1 Micromonospora sp. M51
GTCGGGCCTGGTCGGGGCACGCGCCGGTGGTGGCAGTGGAGGTGACCACCGACGGCGGGGAGAGCTGGGCGCCGGCCGAACTGGACCCGACGGACGCCGGAGATTTCGCGTGGCGGCGCTGGCGGCACGAGTGGGTCGCCACGCCCGGCCGGTACGTGCTCGGCGCGCGGGCGACCGACGCGTCCGGGCGGACCCAGCCGGTCGAGCAACAGTGGAACCGTGGCGGCTTCGCCAACAACATGGCGCAGCGGGTCGAGGTCGTGGTGCCCGCCGAGTGACCGGCTGGTGTCAGGCCACGGGTGGGGGGCCCGTGGCGCGGCACCGCGGCTGGGGTGCGCTCAGCCGCCGAAGCCGGAGTCGGCGGGCAGCGAGATGTCGGGCTTCTCCAGCTCCTCGACGTTGACGTCCTTGAAGGTCATCACCCGGACATTCTTCACGAAGCGGGCGGGACGGTACATGTCCCACACCCAGGCGTCGTGCATCTCGACCTCGAAGTAGACCTCGCCGTCGGAGTTGCGCACGTGCAGGTCGACCTGGTTCGCCAGGTAGAACCGCCGCTCCGTCTCCACCACATAGGAGAATTGGCGGACAATGTCGCGGTACTCCCGGTAGAGCTGCAGCTCCATCTCGGTCTCGTACTTCTCGAGATCTTCCGCGCTCATCGCACTCCGCCTTCCATGGCCACATCTTCCCCCACCGGCGCCGGAGGCCGAGGCTGCTCGCCCAACGCCACGCCGACGGTACCCCCTGACGCCCGTGAGCGCTCCATCGGCTCATCCGGACCCTGGCCGCCGGGCCGCCGGGCGCGCGGTGGCCGGCCGTCGCGGCCGGAGACCGCTGCCACATTGACGTACGAGAACCGGTGCTCCCGGCACGGTCCGTGCTCCCGCAGCGCCGCCGAGTGCTCCGGGGTGATGTAGCCCTTGTGCTCGGCGAAGCCGTACGCCGGGAACACCCCGTCCAGCTCCACCATGAGCCGGTCCCGGGTGACCTTGGCGAGCACACTGGCCGCCGCCACGCACGCGGCCACCCGGTCGCCCTTCCACACCGCCAGCCCGGGCACGCCCAGGCCGTCCACGCCGAAGCCGTCGGTCAGCACGTACTCCGGGCGGGTCGTGAGCGAGGCGAGCGCCCGGCGCATCGCGGCCAGGTTGCACACGTGCAGACCCCGGGCGTCGACCTCCTCGGCCGGGATGACCACCACGGCGTACGCGAGGGCGCGGTCCACGACCTCCGCGTACACCCGTTCCCGGCTGGCCGGGGTGAGCAGCTTCGAGTCGGCCAGCCCCTCGATCTCGCCGCGCCGTCCCTCGGGCAACACCGCCGCGGCGGCGACCAGTGGACCGGCGCACGCCCCCCGACCAGCCTCGTCCGCACCGGCGACGTGCCGGAAGCCACGCCGCTGCAACGCCCGCTCCAGGGCGTACAGGCCGGCCTCACGGCGCACCACGGTACGCGGCGGGGTCAGCATGACGTCTCCTCTTCCTGGCCTGTGGTGGCGGGCTGCCCCAGCCGGGTCAGCAGGGCGGGCAGTTCCGGTGGGTAGAACCGGTCGCCGCTGGCCGCCAACTCGTCGGGAAGCCACCAGCGGTGGCCGGCGATGCTGCGCCGCTCGATGTCGTTGAAGCCGGTGGTGTCCACCCGCCAGGAGTCCACCCGGAAGAGGAAGAAATCCTGCTCCTGGCGGTACCAGACGCCGTCGAAGGAGAACTCGGTCGCGTCGGACCAGACCGGCTCGCCCAGCGCGGCCGGGTCGAGCAGCAGGCCGGTCTCCTCGGCCAACTCCCGGGCCGCGCCCGCCGCCGGGGACTCCAGCGGGTCGAGCCCGCCGCCGGGCGTGAACCAGTAGCGGTGCCCGGGTCGGGCCGGGTCGAAGCCCTCGAACAGCAGGACCCGGCCGGCCGCGTCGACGAGCAGCACGCGGGCCGCGCGTCGAGGGGTGTGGACACGGTCGTCGCTGTTCGCGACTGCGGGGCTCGGACGTTCACTCCTCGCGCTCACGGTCACCGCACCAGCCTGCCAGACCGACGACGGATCGCCCACGCCCCGTCGGCCTACGGCTTGGGAATGCCGTCGAACCCGTCGGGCACTGTCAGCCAGGTGGCCCGGCTGACCGGCCAGAAGACGGTGAACGCCCGCCCGACGACGTCGTTCTCCGGGATCGTGGCCTCGGTGATGTTCTGCCCGGACTGCTGCCAGTGCTCCAGTGAGTCGCCGGAGGCCGACCGGTGGTCGCCCATCACCCACAGCCGACCCTCCGGCACGGTGATGTCGAACTCCTGGTCGGCGGGCTTGTCGCGAACCCCGTCCATGGAGAAGATGTACGGCTCGTCCAGCGACTTGCCGTTGATCATCAACCGTTCCTGCGGGTCACAGCAGACCACGTGGTCGCCGGGGACGCCGATCACCCGCTTGATGAAGTCCTCACCGTCGGGGTTACCGCTCCACGAGGTCGGAGCCTTGAACACGATCACCTCGCCGCGGTGCGGTGATCGGAAGTCGTAGACCAGCTTGTTGACCAGCACCCGGTCATCGATCTTGAGGGTGTTCTCCATGGACGGGGAGGGGATGAAGAAGGTCTGCAGCACAAAGGCGCGGACCAGCACCGCGACCAGGATCGCCACACCCAGCAGGATCGGCAGCTCCTTCCAGAAGGAACTGCGCGGCTTGTCGGTCTGCTCGTCAATCACGCCAAGGAGCCTACGTTGCCCGGCTGGACGACACCGCCCGGAACGCGCGGGAACCACGCAGCGCGGCTGCCAACGGCAGCATCAGCAGCACACCGCCCTGCGGGGTCGGTCGCACCGGGGGCGTGCCGGGGGATGCCGTGGCGGGCCCGGTGACGTCCTCGAACGTCGACGGCACCGACAGCGCACTCCACCGCGACGAGGGCCAGACCACCATGAAGGCCCGGCCGACCACGTTGTCGATCGGCACCGGCCCCTGGCAACGCGCGTCCTGGGAGACCTCGCGGTGATCGCCCATCACGAAGAGCTGACCGGGTGGCACGACGACCTCGTCGAATCGCCGGGAGCGACACTCCGCCGGGTTGGGCGGCAGGTCCAGCGGTGAGTCCCGCAGGACGTACGTCTCGTTGAGCGGGGTGCCGTTGACGGTCACCCGCCCCTGACTGTCGCAGCACTGCACCCGGTCG
This sequence comes from Micromonospora sp. M51, assembly GCF_018070305.1. Taxonomy (NCBI): domain Bacteria; kingdom Bacillati; phylum Actinomycetota; class Actinomycetes; order Micromonosporales; family Micromonosporaceae; genus Micromonospora; species Micromonospora sp. M51. The sequence goes on from NZ_JAGPXZ010000634.1 coordinate 3,155, forward strand.
CCGGGCAGGCCGATCACCCGCTTGATGAAGTCCTTCTCACCGGGCCGGCTCACCCCGACCAGGTCGCCGACGGTGCGGGCGAGCCGGCCGGCGACGCCCGGCTTCGGCTGATCGTCGACCTGCGGCGCCCAGCGGTCGGTGCCCCGGAAGACCACCACCTCGCCGCGCAGCGGGTCCCGAACGTCGTAGACGACCTTGTTGACCAGCACCCGGTCACCGACGAGGAGGGTGTCCTCCATCGAGCCGGACGGGATGAAGAACGCCTGGAGCAGGAAGGTACGGATCAGCACCGCGAGGCAGAACGCGACCACCAGCAGCAGCGGCAGCTCCTGCCAGAGGGGCATCTGTCGGCGGGTGCGGCGGGCCCGTCGACGCCACGGATCGACGGTGCCGTCATCGTCAAGCGTCTGCACCACGCCACTCCCCGGTCCGCAGAAACACCACCGCCCGGGAGCCTCGTCGAGGCTCCACGGGCGGTAGTGGACAACTGCCCGCCGCG
>NZ_JAGPXZ010000635.1:0-3650 GCF_018070305.1 Micromonospora sp. M51
GCGTGCGGGCGATCGACACCGCCGCGTGCACACCGGTCGGCATCCCGCTCTGACAGGTGCCGTGCAGCACCCCGTAGCCCTGCCGGACTGCGGCCGCGTCGCCGACCGCGTACGCCTCGGGGTGCGACACCGACCGCAACGTGGGGTCGGTGACGACGCGACCGCGATCGTCGACGGTCAGCCCGGCGGCGGCCGCCAGCGGCGCCACCCGGGTACCCCCGGCCCAGAGCACGACGTCGGCCGCGAGGGCCTCCGCGCCGGCCAGCTCGACCCCGTCGGGTCGGACCCTGCTGACCGCCGTTCCGGTGACGACCTGGACGCCCAGGCGGGTCAGCGCGGCCCGCAGGTACGCCCGGACCTTCGGGCTCATGCTCGCCCCGGGATCCTGCCGACCCGCCAGCGTGACCCCGAGCCCCGGGTGCCGTTCGGCGATCTCCGCGGCGGCCTCGACGCCGGTCAACCCGCTGCCGACGACGACGACCCTGCCGGTGCCGAGCCGGGTCAGCCGGTCCGCCAGGGTGGTCGCGCCGCTCGGGCTGTCCAGGGTGTACGCGTGCTCCTCGACGCCCGGCACCGCCGCCGTGTCGGTCACGCTGCCCAACGCGTACCTGCACGTCGGCCCGCCTGGTCCGTGCCGCGAGCTGGGTCGCCGCGGCCATGCCCGCGTAGCCCGCGCCCAGGATCAGAACGCGGTGCGTGCCCGCCGGGACCTGCCGTTGCGATGTGCTCATTGTTTCGCCTCTCTGATCGGATTGACGACCACGAGATGCGTGCCGCTGGTTGATCCGTGACATCCCCGCGATGTGACGCCCGCCACGGGCAGTGTCGGACGGCCGCCTTCACTACCCTTGGCGTGATGAGCCGATCTGCCACCGCTGGTCGGGCTCCGCTCTGGCGGGACCGGACCTTCGGCACGTACTGGATCGCGCAGTCGCTCTCGGCGGCCGGCGACTCGTTCGCCTACCTGGCGGTGCCGCTGCTGGTGCTCCAGGCGACCGGGTCGGTGGCGCAGATGGGCCTGCTCACCGCCGTCGCGGGCGCGGCGTCCGTCGTCGCCGGGATCTTCGGCGGGGTGCTGGTCGACCGGTACGACCGTCGCACCCTGATGATCGCGGCGGACCTGACCCGGTTGGTGCTCTACGCACTGGTCCCTCTGGCGTGGCTCGCCGGCCCGCAGGTGTGGCTGCTCTTCGTGGTGCTGCCGATCTGCGAGGCGGCCGGCATGGTGTTCCAGGTCGCCGCGGTGACAGCGGTCCGCAACCTGGTCGACCGCGACCGGATCACCGAGGCCAACGGCCGGTTGCAGGCGACGTACGCGGCGGCGGCGGTCCTCGGCCCGCTGCTCGCCGGGGTGGTGGCGGCCCGCTTCGGTCCGCCGACCGCCATCGCCGTCAACGCGGCGAGCTTCGCGCTCTCGGCGGCCGGAATGTGGCTGATCCGACTGCGCCCGGTGCAGGTGGACGAGGCGGTGGCCCGGCAGCGCCCGCTGGCCGAGTTCCTGGCCGGGGCGCGGTTCCTGTGGCGACAGCCCGTGCTGCGGGCGTTGACCGTCCTGTTGTCGGTCTTCATCTTCCTCACCTACGGCTTCGTCGACGTGCTGATCTACCACGTCACGCACGACCTTGGCGGCTCCGAGGGCACCGTCGGCACGGTGCTCGGCCTGGCGGCGCTGGGCACGGTCGCCGGTGCGCTGCTGGTGGCCCCGTTGCGTCGCCGTCGTGGCTTCGGTGCCACCTGGATCGGCGCGCACACGATCTGCGGGTTCGCGGTGGCGGGCGTCGGCATCGCCACGACCGTGCCGGCGGTCACCGCGCTCACAGCGGTGTACCTGTGCTGCCTCAGCATCGGCGGGATCTGTTCGATGTCGCTGCGCCAGGAGATCACCCCCGACCATCTGCTCGGTCGGGTCACCTCCGCGTTCTGGAGCACCCACTACGCCCTCGGCCCGGCCGGTGCCGTCGTGCTGACCTGGGCCGCTGGCCGCTACGGTGCTCCGGCGGTCACGCTCGCGGCGGGCGCGGGATGTCTGCTGGTAGCGGTCGGCGGCCTCTTCACCCCGATCCGTCGCGCCGGTGGGGAGGCAGCCGCTGGACAACCCGGACTGCACCCGGCACCGGCCGGAGGCACTGTCGGTGGTTGAGACGCTATGGAGCTGATGCCGTAAACGATTCACACGGTAGCGCCAGCGCGGCCGGTGGCGATGGCGCCGGTGCGGCCGGTGGTGGTCCGGCCGGTGGCGACGGTGCGGCCGTTGGGGACGGTCCGGGCGGTGGCGGTGGTCCGGTGGAGACGGTCCGGCCGGTGGCGATGGCGCCGGTGCGGCCGGTGGTGCTCCGGCCGGTGGCGACGGTCCGGGCGGTGGCGATGGTCCGGGCGGTGGCGGCGGCCCGGCCAGGGGAGCGGACCCGACGGTGGAGACGACTCGGGCAGCCGGCCAGCAGCCGATTCGTTTGCGACATCAGCTCCAAAGGCGCCGACCACCAGCACCGCACCGACGGCGCCGGCCACCGGCACCGCCCCCAACGCGCCGACCACGGGCACCGCTCAGAACGCGCCGAGCGCCGACGCCGAAGGCGTCACGTGGCCTGCCGAGCGAGCAGGTCGGCGTGGTCAGAACTCCTGGTACATCACGTGCAGGCCGACCCGGCCGAGGGTGGGGTGTCGGAACGCGCCCGGCACGGTGCCGACCACCGCGAAGCCCTCGCGCTGGTACAACTCCACCGCCGACCGGTTCGTCTGCACCACGGCGTTGAACTGCATGCCGGCGTACCCCTGTTGGCGGGCCCAGGTCAGAGCCTCGCGGCACAGCGCGGTGCCCACGCCCCGGCCCCGGTTCTCGGCGGCGACCATGAAACTTGCGGTGGCGACGTGCGCACCCGGCCCGGGTCGGTTGGTGCCCATCTTCGCGGTGCCGAGCACCCGTTGGCCGTCGACCGCCACGACGGTCCGGCCCGGTGCCGCCTCGACCCACATGCCGTACGACTGGTCGGCGGTCATCGTCGGGTCGTAGGGGAAGGTCTCCTGTGCCCGGATCACCTCCTCGATGATGGGCCACACCTGCGACCAGTCCTGGTCGACGAACTCCCGAATCAGCACCGGGGGAGGTTAAGCCGCGGGCGAGCCCCGGACAAACAGTTATCCGCTGGTGCATCCGGGCGGCACACCCGGTGCGAAGCATTCATCGTGACGAGACGTCACGGATCCGGCCGCTTCGACGAAAGGCCCGCTGATGAAGATCGCACGACTCGCCGCCCGGATGGCGGTGGGCGCCATGGCCACCGCGCTGGCCACCACCGCCGTCGCTGTGCCGGCGGCTCAGGCCACCGGCAAGCCCAAGCCGCTCGGCACCACGTCCCTCGCCCAGGTGCTCACCAAGGACAAGGGCGGGTTCGACCGCAACTCGCGGGACTTCGACGTGCTCACCGCGGCCGTGCTGGCCGTGCTGGAAGCCAAGCCGAACTCGCCGGTCAAGGTGCTCACCGACGGCACCGTGGCGCTGACCGCGTTCATCCCCACCGACGCGGCCTTCCAGCAGTTGGTCCGCGAGATCACGCAGGCCAAGAAGCTGCCGAGTGAGAGCGCGGCCTTCACCGCCGTCGCCGGGCTCGGCATCGACACCGTTGAGTCGGTGCTGCTCTACCACGTGGTGC
>NZ_JAGPXZ010000636.1:0-3637 GCF_018070305.1 Micromonospora sp. M51
GGAGACCTTCGTGCGGGCCGAGAAGCTGGCCAGCCCGCCCCCCTGGGCGGCGCTGTTCTGGGTGAAGGAGACGCTCTCCACGTCGGCGGCACCCCGGTAGTTGCCGAGCCCGCCGCCGTAGCCGTTGGCGCTGTTGCGGTGGAACTCGGAACGCTTCAGCGTCAGGACACCACCGTTGAGCAGGCCCCCGCCCTTGCCCGCGGCGCCCGATGCGCTGTTGCCGACGAACGTGGAGTCGGTGACCACCATGTTGCCGTCGTTGAAGATGCCGCCACCGCCGCCCTCGGGCGACAGCGAGGTGCTCTGCGAGACGGTGACCCGTTCCACCACGGCGGTGGCGCCGTGCACCACGTGCACACTGCCACCCTCGATGGCCGAGCGGCCGTTGTGCAGTTCCATGTCCCGCAGGGTCAGCTCGCCGCCGTCGCGGACGGTGAAGAAGCGGAACGGGGCGGCCTGGGCGTCGCGGGCGATGGTGGCGCCGGCGCCGTCGATCGTGATGGCCTGGTAGATCACCGGCAGTCCGGCGGTGTCATCGGCCGGGTTGTGCGGCGGCGCCTCGGCGTCACCGGGGGTCTCCGCCGCGTCGGCCGCCTCCCGGGCGTCGCGGATTCCGCCGTCGTACTGGTCGGTCTCGTGGAACGCCTCGGTGAGAGTGTAGCGGCACTTGGGCGCGAGCCGGAGTTCGCCGCCGCCCTCGGCGTTGGCGGTCACCAGCGCCGCGACCAGCTTCGCGGCGTCGCAGGGAACCGACACGACGCCCCGCTTGCCGGTGCCCGGGGTGCTCGGACGGTCCTGTTCCGGGCCGTCCTGGTCCTGCTGCGTCGCCCGCCGGTCGCCGTCGCGGCGGTCGTCGTCAGCCGCCGGGGTCAGTCGGGCCAGACCTGGGAGGGTGAGGGCGCGGTCGGCGGCGGCAGCCGCTCCGGCCACGCCCACGACCAGGCTCCCCGCCAGTAAACCGCCGGCTAAGAACCATCGGGACCGCCGTCTGGGTCGACTCGCGCGGTCTCCCTCTCGGTACGTGGACATCAACGGTGCCTACCTTCCTGCCTACCTGACGTGACCGCGCCGATCCGGGCGCGGAGGGCCCGACATGCTCGCCGACCACCAAACGTCACGATAGGTCCGCAATACGGACAGGAAGGTGTGAACGTGAATAGTGCCCTCTTTCATCTTCAATGCCGGCAAATCGGCATCGACGTCACCCGCCGACGTGGATCCCGGGCCGGCGCAGCGGGTCCCGTTCGGTGCGTCGGATGATCTCCCGCACCACCGGCGGGGTGTCCCCCCGACCCAGGATGAGGTAGCGCGCCAGGTGCGCGATCGGGCTCCCCTCCGACCACTCGAAGTGCGCGTGCGGCCGGACCCCGGTGGCGTCCCGCAGGGCCAGCAGGATCGCGGCGATCGCGTTGGGCGCGGCCGGACTGTTGGCCCGCAACACCCGGAAGCCGCCCACCTCGATCCCGTGGACGCGCAGCACCTGGCTGAAGTCCGACGGATCCACCACATCGATCTCCAGGAACAGCACGTCCGCGGCGCCGGGCACCGGGTTCATCCCGCGTTGCGCCCGCTCCTTGATCGTGTACTCCTTCACCGAACCCTTCTGCCGCTTGTTCGCGATCAGGTGCAGCTGCCCGTCGTGCGCCAGCGACTCGGTGATGAACCGACGGGCCGGTTCGTCGAACTCGATGCGCTCGGCCCGCAGCTCGGTGGTCCGGGTGACCCGGGAGACCAATGAGACCGCGATGATGCCGAGGATGAACAGCGCGGAGATCGTGATCCCGTCCGGCTGTTCGATGACGTTCTCCAGCAGCGCGTACAGCAGCACCAGGGTCAGCACGGTGAAGCCGATCGCCGAGGCGCGCCGGTGGCGACGGGCCGCGGAGATCGTCACCGCCACCGCCCCGGAGACCATCATCGCCAGGATCCCGGTGGCGTACGCGCCGGCCTGGGCGTTGACGTCGGCGCGGAAGGCGATCGTGATGGCGACGCTGACGACGGTGTAGACGATCACCACGGGACGCACCGCCCGCGCCCACTCCGGCGCCATCCCGTACGACGGCAGGTAGCGCGGCACGATGTTGATCAAGCCGGCCATGGCCGACGCGCCGGCGAACCAGAGGATGAGCACACTGCTCACGTCGTAGACACTGCCGAACACCTCACCCAGGTAGGTGTGCGCCAGGAAGGCCAGCGCCCGCCCGTTCGCGGCGCCGCCCGGCGCGAACTCCTGCTTCGGGATGAGCGCCGTGGTCACGAAGGTCGTCGAGATCAGGTACACCGACATGATCAACGCGGCGGTGGTGAGCAGTCGGCGCGTGTTGCGGATCCGGGCGGCGAGCCGGGCCTGCTGGTCCGGACCATCCGCCGCGACCAGGGGCATCATGCTGACCCCGGTCTCGAAACCGGAGAGCCCCAGCACCAGCAGCGGGAACGCCAGCACCGCGGTGAGCAGCACGTGGCCCGGTCCCCCGCCGGTCGTGGTGATCGCGGCCGTCCAGTCCGACACGATGCCCGGGTCGGCGGCGATCCGGGCCACCGCGACCACGACGATCACCGCGTTGAGCACCAGGAAGACCGCGACCAGCGGGATGGCCACCACCACCGCCTCGCGGAATCCGAGCAGGAACACCCCGCCGAGGATCAGCAGCAGCACCACGGTGACCACGACCGGCACCAGGGACCCGTGCACCGTGTCCGGCAGGTACGGGTTCTCCAACAGGTGCACTGTGGCGTCGGCCGAGGAGAGGGTGATCGTGATGATCCAGGAGGTGGCCACGAAGCCGAGCAGCACCAGGACGAAGATCTTGCCCCGCCAGAACGGCAACAACCGCTCCAGCATCGCCACCGAACCCTGACCGTGCGGGCTCTCCTGGGCCACCCGCCGGTACATCGGCAGCATGCCGAAGAGAGTGAGCGCGACGATCAACAGGGTCGCCAACGGGGAGAGCGCACCGGCCGCCACCGCCGCGATGCCCGGCAGGTACGACAACGTGGAGAAGTAGTCCACGCCGGTCAGGCACATCACCTGCCACCAGGCGTGCCGACGGCTCTGCCCCTCGATCGCCTCGGGGCCGGGCGGCTGCACCTGGTGCTGGAAGAGCCACCGGCGCAACGGGCTGGTCGGCGACAGTGAGCGGGCCGGGGTGGCCACACGTTCGGGCACCACGACACCCTGCCGGCCGCCCCGGTGCGGGCGGGCCGGATCGCGGGCCGCCCGCAGTGCCGGGTCCGGACCGGTCGGCGTATGCCGGCGTCCGTTCCAGCGTCGTGGTTTAGCCCGGTGCTCGTCACCCATCGCCAGTCCCACCCTCACAGGTCCTGATCCGACGGTAGGCGCTGCCCCGGCGCCCGGTCGGCGGAACCGGCCACCTGTTCGGCCTGCTCAGGACAGGTCCGCGACGGCGAGCAGCCGGGCCAGCGCGGGTGGGTCGGTGACGGTCACCGTGGCCGCCGGGTGCCGCAGCCGCCCGCCGGGCAGCAACGCCGGCACCGGTACGCCGAAGCGCAGACAGATCCCGCCAGCCGTACTGCTGCCGAAGGTCGCACCGCCGTCGGCCAGCGACAGGTGCGGGCCGATCGCCCGCCACCAGCGGTACGGCCCGCTCAGCTCGACGGCGACGACGTTGTCCCGAGC
>NZ_JAGPXZ010000637.1:0-3636 GCF_018070305.1 Micromonospora sp. M51
TCATCACCCTGGCCAGCCAGTACGGCACCGAGGAGTTGCGCCTGGAGCAGAGCACCCTGATCATCACCATCCTGCTGGTGCAGTTCCTCGCCTTCGGCGGCGCGTTGAGCCTCGGCGCGTTGGCCCGGCGCATCGGCGCCTGGAAGACGGTGCTGCTCAGCCTGATCCTCTGGATCGGTGTGATCATCGGCGCGTTCCGGCTGCCGGCCGAGGCGCCGGTGCCGTTCATGATCCTCGGCGCGGCCATCGGCCTGGTGCTCGGCGGCAGCCAGGCGCTGAGCCGGTCGCTGTTCAGCCAGCTCATCCCGGCCGGTAAGGAAGGCGAGTACTACGGCTTCTACGAGATCAGCGACAAGGGCACCAGTTGGCTCGGCCCGCTCGCCTTCGGGCTGGTGTTCCAGCTCACCGCCTCGTACCGGGTGGGCCTGGTCTCACTGCTGATCTTCTTCGTGGTCGGTTTCCTGCTCCTGGCCGCCGTGCCGATCCGCCGCGCCATCGTGGCCGTGGGCAACACCCCACCCCGGGTGCTCTGAGCACGCGTCCCGGACCAGGCAGATCAGGGGCGGTCGATCGGCTAGGCTGCCCGACCGTGACTGACGACGCCGCCACCGTCCCGACCTGCCTGGCCCACCCGTTCCCCGGGCAGCCGCACGCCCCGGCCGGGTGTGCGGCCGCGCGTGGGCTCGACGGGCGTCCGGTGCACGCGGCGGCGTTGAAGTTCTTCTGGGGGCCGATGGACTGCGGCAAGTCCACGATGGCGTTGCAGATGAACTACAACCACGCCCGGCAGGGCCGGCGCGGGCTGGTCACCACCCGCATCGACCGGTCGCTGGGACCGCAGGTCACCACCCGTATCGGCCTGGCCCACGAGGCCATCGAGGTCACCGACGACCTGGACCTGCGGGCCCTGGTGCGCGGCCGGTGGGCCGACGGGGTACGCGTCGACTACCTGATCTGCGACGAGGCGTGCTTCTACACCGTCGAGCACGTCGAGCAGATGGCCGAACTGGTGGACAGCTACGACGTCGACGTCTTCGCGTTCGGCCTGGCCACCGACTTCCGGTCCTGCCTGTTCCCCGCCGCGCAACGCCTGTTCGAGCTGGCCGACGAGGTGGCCCGCATCCAGGTCGAGGTGCTCTGCTGGTGCGGCCGCGAAGGGCTGCTCAACGCCCGGGTCGTCGACGGGCAGGTCGTCCGCGAGGGCGCCCAGGTCGTCATCGGCGACACCGTCGACACCGCCGAGGTGCGCTACCAGGTGCTCTGCCGCCGCCACTACCGCAGCGGCGACCTCGGTCCCCGAGACTGAACCACCGGCCGGCTCAGAACGCGGTCACCGCGCGAGCGCCAGGGAACGGCGCCGGTCGGTCAGGATCACCGCCACCGTCACCACCAACGCCGCCGCGGCGCACCCCGCGACCGGCGCACCCAGCGCCACACCCACCGGCATCAACGCCAACAGCACCACCACCGCCGTGACCCGGCTGATCGGCAGGGCCCGCCACAGCAGCGCCTTGTAGGCGGCGTGCCCGGCCAGGAACAGGGCCGGTCCGCCGAGGGTGAGCAGCACGTCGACCGTGGCAGCCGGGGCGCCGGGTTCCCGCAGCAACCGCTCGTCGGCCGCCGACGCCACGACGACACCGGCGACGATCACCGGGTGCAGAAAGTTGAACGCGACCCGGCTCAACGCGCCGGTGCGCTCTCCGGCGTGGGCGATGACCTCCGTGGCGGCCGGCGCCGAGCGGGCGAAGTACACCCACCACAGCGCCACCGAACCGCCGAACGCCAACAGGAACGCCCCGGACGTCACCAGGTTCACGTGTGACGTGAGGGTGCTGCCGGTGACCAGGATCGACTCCCCCAGCGCGATCAGGACGAACGCCGCGCACCGTTCGGCCAGGTGCCCACCCTCCACCATCCACCGCTCGGGTCGGCTGCGTCCCCGCTTCGGCAGCGGGTAGCCGAGCGAGAGGCCGACCACCTCGATCACGATCACCGCCGCCCACACCGCGTCCCGGGCGGCCCCGCCGACCAGGCCGCCGAGGACCACGAGCACCGACGTCCCGGTGATCCACGGCAGCGACTGCTGAAATCCGGCCACCAGCCACGGACTGCCCTGCACCGCCCACAACGCGAACAGTGTGCGGCCCACCTGCATGATCACGTAGACCAGCGCGAAGAGTGGACCGGTCGAGCCGAACGCGTCCGGGATCGCCGCCGACAACAGCAGGCTGCCCAGCGCCATTCCGATCAGCATCGTCCGCACCGGCCCCTGGTCCGGTTGCAACCAGTTGGTCAGCCAGGTGGTGTAGACCCAGACGAACCACACCAGCGCCAGCAACAGGCCGGTACGGGCGGCGCCCCGCCAGTCCAGGTGCGCGAGCAGGTAGTGCGACAGCTGGGTGATGGTGAAGATGAAGACGAGGTCGAAGAAGAGTTCCGTGGAGGTGGTCGGCTGCACCCCCTCACGTGGTCGCAGCAGTTGCGGGCGTACCGGGGTGGCGACCGGGGGCTCAGAACGGGTCACCGCACACCCGCCAGCCGCCGTCCTCGCGGACCACCGGCAGGCGACGTTCCTCGCTGAGCCCACCGTCGCGGGTCACCTTCACGGTCACCGTGCCCTGCGGTCGCCCGCTGCGGGTGGCGACGGACACGTCGGTGATCTCGTAGTCGGTGACCATCGGTGGAGTCCGCACCCAGCTGGTGAAACCGATCGCGCTCCACCGGCTGCGGGCGTCCGCGCAGAGCCGCTCGTACGCCCGGTCGCTGTCGCCCAGGGTCACCTCGTTGAGGAAGCCGTCGGCGGTCTCCCGGATCGGGCCGGCGGCCTGCCGGACGGTCTGCAGGTTCCAGGCGCCCAGCCCGGCCACCCCCACACAGCACAACGCCACGCCGAACCCGGCGAACGCCAACCCGGTGCGCATCGGGCGGTGACGCCGGGCCGGTCGACTCCACTGTTGGCCGGCACCCACGACTACCGACCGTAGAGAACACGGTCGCACCGGGGTACGACAAGCCGAAAAATCGGGTCCGGGGCTCACCCTGTTCGCGGCGGCCCCGCATCGTCTACCGTCGGCGCACACCCCCGAGCAGTGCCAGGAGCCGATCGATGAGCCGCTTCGTGCAGCCGGTACCACCCCCCGTCGACCCGTACGCCGGCGATGGCCTGCTGCGCTCCTGGCTGGAGCGTCACCTCGGCCCGGGCGGGCACGCCGCCGCGAAGGGCCGCCTCGCGGACCTGGCCGCCGACGTCACCGGGCCGCTGCGCGCGGCGCACGCCGACGCCGAGGCGCACCCGCCGACGCTGGTCCGCTACGACCCGTGGGGCGCCCGCGTCGACCGCATCGACACCTCCGCCGGCTGGCAGGAGCAGCGCGCCGCCGCCGCCCGCCACGCCGTGGTCGCGCTGCCGTACCTGCCGGACGCCCGGGGCACCTGGGGTGCCGCCGCGCGGGTCGTGCAACACGCCCTGCTGCACCTGTACGGGCCGGAGTCGGCGACGTTCTCGTGCCCGGTGGCGATGGCCGACGGGGCGGCGGCGCTGCTCAGCATGCCCGACGTCGACGCCACGGTCCGTGCCGCGTGGCTGCCCCGGCTGATCTCGACGGACCCGGCCACGGCGATCACCAGCGGGCCGTG
>NZ_JAGPXZ010000638.1:0-3624 GCF_018070305.1 Micromonospora sp. M51
AGCGATCCTGTGCCCGCTCACCGATGGCCAACTGGATCCGCCACCGCCGGCGCGGCCGATCCGTCTCCGTGCCGCCCGGCGGGATGCCGTCCGGGTCCGGAATCTGGGAGGTCTGCGAGGTGTCCGTCTCCTCGGTGAAGACCGGCCAGGCCAGTGTGAGCCGACTGTTGCGGTCGAAGGCGAGCAGGTGGTCGCCCGCGATGTCCAGCGGCACCCGCCGCCACGGCGTCCAGTACCGCTCCCGCTCGAACTGCCGGTGGTAGTACACCGCCGGGTCGCCGCCCCGGGTGCGGGCGAACACGTGCAGGAGATGCCTGTCGTGCTGGTAGTAGCAGGCCATCACGTCCAGGTGTGCCAGGTCGTCCAACTTCTCCAGGTACGCGATGGTGGCGTTCTCCACCGCCAGGTCGGTCAGCTCGTCCTGCTGCAACTGGTCGTCCAGCTCGCTGAACAGCTCCGACTTGTCGTCGCGCAGCTCCGGCTGGATCCAGTTCTCCGGGTACAGGAAGATCTTCCGGTTGGCCTCCCACACCCGATAGTTGGCCATCCAGTCCCACTGCTCCCAACCCGGGTCCTCGGTGACCGCCGCGACGCTGTCCGGTTCCAGTCCCAACAGGCAGCGCTGCACGAACAGTTGCACTGTGGCGTGCGCCTGCACGATGCGCGACGTCGCCATGCAGGCGCCCATCTCGACGTCGATGAGGAAGTTGTCGTACAGGTCGTTGGTGTCGCGCAGCGCCGGGTTCTCGGCCAGCAGGTACGCGACCAGCGCGTCGCGCTTGGCCACCCGCAGCCGGTCCTGCACACCCTGGAGCACCCCGAGCCACTCGGCCTCGGCGTACCGCGCCTTCAGGGCCTGCCGCATGGTGGCCACGCCCGCCGCGGTGGTGGCCGGCTGGCCCAGCGGCACCGCCGCCGCTACCGGCAGGCCCAGCCGGCGTAGCACTGTGAGCGCCTCGGCCAACCGCTGGACCGTCACCGGCGACCGGTACGCGGTGAGGTTCGCCGCCGACAGTTCGAGGTGGGTGTCCAGGTCGGCCAGCGTGGTGACGTCCCAACCACCGAGCTGCGCCAGATGGGTGTGGACCTGCGCGGCGGTGGTGCCGGCCACCAGGACCAGGTCGAACAGCCCGTACACCGTCCACGGCGCGGCCGCGTCCAGCGGGTTCGCCACCGGCGGGTAGGCACGGGCCAGCTCGACCCCGGCGGCCAACCGGATCCAGTCGGCCAACGGGGCCGGTGGCCGGCCGGTCTGGTAGGGCACCCGGTCCGGGGCCAGCCAGCCGAGCGACGCGGCGTTCGTCAGCAGCCAACCGAGGTCGGCGTCGGGCACCGTCAGGTGGTCGACGAGCCGGCTCAGCACGTGCAGCAGGCGCAGGGCCCGGTACTGCTCGTCGAACCCGGCCGGGGTGACCGCCGGCGGCGCCGGCGGCTCGTTCACCATGTCCACCAGCGCGTCGTCGGTGAGGACCGCGAGCAGCGGCCGGGTCAGCTCCGCACCGGCCAGCACCGTGGTGGCGGCGTCCGCCGAGAACCCGAAGGTGTCGGCCACCGCCGTCGTCGCCAGCTCCTGCTTGGTACGGGTGTACGCGTAGCTGGACAGCGCCGTGGTGATGGTCAGCAGCAGCGTGGTCTGCTGGGCCTCGGTGGGGTTGGCCACGATCGCCGCCGTTATCGGTGTGGTGTCCACCAGGGCGGCGAGCTTCGCGTCGACGAACTGCGCCGGGGTAACCGCCGCATCGGTCCAACTGCCGTCCACGACGGACACGAAGCCGGCCAGGTCCGCCTCGGTCATTCCGGGCACGGTGGCCAGCAGGGCCCGCATCCCCGGCAGGTTCTCCTCGGGCGGCGCCGCCGGGTCGACAGCGGGCCGGGTGCTCGCGTACGCGCTCTGGTAGGCGGCCTGCAACCCGGTGAGCACCGCCGTCAACGTCTCGTCCGGCAGGTCCCGCACGGCCAGGTCGTCGGCTTCGTGCCGGAGCAGGTAGCGCAGATCCGCCGGGCGGATGCCGGTGCCGGCCCGGGCGGCGTCGAACCGCTCGACGAAGACCAGCGCGGTGGCCGGTGCGGTGAGCGGATCCGACCCGATCAGATCCTTCATGATCAGGTACTCGGCGGCGGTGAGCCCCAGCGCCCGGGCCAGCAGCGTGCCGGCGTACACCGCGTGCAGGTTGGCGTTGCTGACGATCGCCGGGGCCGGCAGGTCGGCCACCAGCAGCGCGGTGTCCGCCGTCGTGGCACCCAGGCAGGTCGCCAGGTACGCCTCGTGCGCCGACAGCGGAGCACCCGAGCCGGGTGTGGTCAGCTCCGCCTGCTCGTTGGCGAGCACGTTGGCCGGCTCGAACGCCGCGAGGACCGGGCCGTTGGCCGCGTTGCGGAACACCTCGGCGTAGCGCGACTCGTCCAGCGGCGCGAACAGGTCGACCAGCACTGGCAACGGCAGCCCGAGCCGCGCCGCCAGCCGGTGCAGCGCCGCCACCGTGACCAGGAAGTCGTCGTCCAGTGCGCCACCGCCCAGCGCGTCGGCCCGGATCGCCCGGTCCAGCAGCTGCGGCGTCCAGCCGGTGCAGGCCGGCGCGCGCAGCAGGCGCAGGAACCGGTGGATCCGGTCCAGGCGCGCGTCGGTGAGCTGCTGGATCCGCTTCGCGCTGAGATCGGACCCGGTGTCCAGGTGCTTGACGAACATGACGTTCCCGGGATTGACCCAGGCCAACGCCAGCAGTTCGGTCAGCTCCCGATAGTCCAGGCGCGCCCGAGGAAGGAAATTGTCCACCCGGGCGATGCCGCCCAGAGCGCCGAGCGGCGCGGTGTTCCAGATGTCGTCCTGCGCACCCGGGTCGGCATTCACCACCAGGTTCCGCTGCGCTTCGCTGATCCCCAGTTCCTCGGCAGCGATGGCCTCGTCGCTCGGGCCGATCGGCCGCCGCAGCGCCCGCATCAGATCGGCCCGGGGGATCTCGAACTGGGCGAAGTAGCTGCGGGTCTCCTCGTGCGCCAGGTCGAACGGCAGGGTGAACGCGTACCGGCTGCCGGCCAGCACTGTGTAGGCGGCACCGTTCACGTACTGCGGCGCGGCCGCCAACTCCGCCGCAGTGCCGGTGCTCTGGCGCAGTCGGCGCACCAACCACCCACCGGACCCGTCCGGGGTCGCCTTGGCCACCACGCCGGTGTCCCGTACCACGCGGGCCCCGGCCAGGTCCGGCTCATACACCAGGGACCGAACGGTGAACGGCCAACCCAGGCCCTGCAACTGGCTCAGCAGCCCGGGCGACGGCGCCTCCACCGGCTCGACGCCGCCGCTCAGCGGGCCGGCGAACGCCAGACCGGCGTCCGGCGCCACCGCCTCCTCCAGCAGCTCACACACCACGTCCAGGTAGGGCAGCGGGAGGTCGGTGTTGTCACAGCTCAGATCCAGGTCACCGAGGTCCGGCCGGCGGCCGTACAACACGTCCCGGGCGACCTTGGTAGCCGGACCCGGCGTGTCGGCGTCGGTGACCAGCCGGTTGCCGAGGAACTGAAGGACGTCCACCAGGTACGCGGCGGCGCTGTGCACACTGCGGCACGGTTCGCAGTAGCTGGAGTCGGCGAGCCGGAACAGGCTGGCCAGGTTGGGAAAGTCGGCGC
>NZ_JAGPXZ010000639.1:0-3623 GCF_018070305.1 Micromonospora sp. M51
CAGATCGGCTACCTGATCGTCGGTGTCCGCGCGGCGGGGCTCGCCGCCGGCCCGATGGCGGGCTTCGACGTCGCGGGCGTGCAGCGGGAGTTCTTCCCCGACGGTCGGCACGAGGTGTTGCTGCTGCTCAACCTCGGGCACCCCGGCCCGGCGACCCCACGGGAACGCCTGCCCCGGCTGGACACCGGGGAGGTGATCCGCACCCTCGACGACTGAGCGGAAGAACGGCGCCGCCCCCGGTGCCGGCGTGGCGCCGGCACCGGGGGCGGGTGGTTCGTGGGTCAGGCTCCCTTGACCCAGTCCACGGCGAAGCGGGCGAAGAAGATCCCGCCGGTGTTGCCCACCTCGTACAGGTTGCCGACCGTGCCGTCGTTCAGCACCGCCATCGTGGAGTAGCCCGCCCCGCCCGGCTTGACCAGCGCTCGGGCGGGCCAGCTGGCGCCGTCGTCGGTGGAGAGCCGGACGGTGAGGTCGTTGCGCGCGGCCGGGGCCGCGTTGTTGCTGAACAGGGCGGTGCGGGTACGCACCGGTGCGCCGTTCGCGCCCACCTCCGACGGGCGCAGGTAGGAGATCTCGTCGGCGTTGCAGAGCGGGTCGGTCAGCAGGGCGCTGGCGGTGGCCGGGCCGAACGTCACAGCGCCGTCGGTGGACGTGGAGTAGAACCGGCTACGGGTGCTGTTGTGCCGCATGTTCTGCACGATCGCCCCGGTGCCGCGCTCGACCGCCTTGCTCTCGTTGATGTTCCCGCCGGCAGATCCGCCGCGTCGCCACGTCACGCCGTTGTCGTCGCTGTAGACGTTGGCGGTCTGGGTGAGACCCGCCCCGTCCCGGTAGACGAACGGCTGGATCAGGCGGCCCGTGCTGGTCTGGATGCCGTGCCCGGAGGAGAAGAACGCCTGCTGCCAGCTCGCGACCTTGATCGTCGGGTTCAGCTCGACCGGGGCGCTCCAGGTGGCGCCGTTGTCCCGGCTGGTGATGTATTGCAGGTGCAGGCTGTTCGGGTCGTTGGCCGTGTTGAGGCCGGACGAGCCGGACCAGAAGCTGATGCCCGGCCGGGGGGAGTACGTGAAGAAGCAGTAGACGGTGCCGGTCCGGCGGTCCACCAGCAGGCTCGGGTCGCCCGCCCCCTCGCTGGTGGTGGCGGGCGCGTGGATGACGCGCGGCTGGTCGAACGTCCGGCCGCCGTCGGTGCTGCGGGTCATCGCGATCTGGATGTTGTTGGTGCCGCCACCGAGGTCGTACGAGCCGTTGATCCGGGCGTCGGCGACGGCGATGACGGTGCCGTTGTTGGTGACGGCCATGCCCGGGATGCGGACCGAGGCCGAGGTGCCGTCGTAGCGGCCGTTCGGGCCGTTGAGGTTGCGGATGACGCTCTGGGTGGTCAACACCGCAGTGGTGTTCATCTGCGGGGTGCCGGCGCTCAGGCCGCACCCGGCGGTGCCCCGCAGTGTGGTGTCGAAACCGGGGGCGGTGACCCGCAGGGTGTACGCGGTGCCGGCGCCGACGGTCCAGTAGTGCAGGTAGTTGCCGCCGGCGGCGATGGTGCGGGTCCACGGGGACCCGGTGCGACCGGGCCAGGTGACGGTGAAGTCCCGGGCCGTCGTGGTGCGGTTCTCCAGCGCGAGCTGGAGTCGCCCGGCGGTGCAGTCGTAGCTGGTGAGCGCGGACATGCCGGTGCCGCAGTGGAAGATGCCGGCGGAGGTGTCGTCCAGGCCGGTCGGGGTGGTGGTCCGCAGGGTGTACGCGGTGCCGGCCGGGAGGGTCCAGTACAGCTCGCTGCTGCTGCTGCCGGCGGCGACTGTCCGGGTCCAGGGGGAGTTGGTGCGGCCCGGCCAGGTGACGGTGAAGGTCTGCGCGGTGGTGCTGCCGTTGGTGAGCCGGAGGTTGAGCCGGCCGGTCGTGCAGTCGGCGCTGGCGGTCGCGCTCACGCCCGCGGGGGCGGCGTGGGCTGGCGTGGCGGGCAGGATCGCGGCCACGCCGAGGACGGCGGCCACGACCGCGATCACTCGGCGCGGTAGTGCTCGGACAGGAGACACAGGACTCCTTCGGGGGACGGGGGTGTGGGCGGGGGGAAACAAGGCATAAGACGTCGGATATCTGATGTCGGGACGCTAGCCGGACGCCGCACCGGTCGTCAATAGATCGACGTGGGCCGGCGGGCGCCGACCTGTTCGTCTGTCGTGGACGGTGCGGTCAGGACGTTCCGCTGATCGAAGATGCCGGATAGGGCTCAGATATTTACATCATGTTGCGTCGTCTGGCAGGCTCGACTGCATCGACCACCTTCGTCATCTCGGCGATCGGGCCCGTCCCCGGCCCGCGACCGCCGCCGGCGACGCCTGTCCGAAGGAGACCCCATGGAACGGCGCCAACTCCTCACCATCGGCGTGCTCAGTCCGTTCGCGGCGATGCTGGCGTCGGGCGGCCCGGCCAGCGCCGCGGCGGCGCAGACCTTCGGGTTCTCCGCCGACGGCAGCAACTTCCTGCTCGACGGCCAGCCGTTCCAGATCCGCAGCGGCGAGATGCACCCGGCCCGCATCCCGGTGCAGTACTGGCGGCACCGGATCCAGATGGCCAAGGCGATGGGCATGAACACGATCGCCATCTACGTGATGTGGAACCACATCGAGGAGTGGCAGGGCGTCTTCGACTTCAGCACCGATCGGCGGGACATCGCCGGCTTCATCCGGCTGTGTCAGGCCGAGGGCATGTACGTGCTGCTGCGCCCCGGCCCGTACGTCTGCGCCGAGTGGGACCTCGGCGGGCTACCGCCGTACCTGCTGCGCAACCCGACCATCAAACTGCGGGTCCGCACCGCCGCCGACCCGAACTACATGGCCGCCGTCACGCGCTACATCAACGCGCTGGCCGCGCTGGTCAAGCCGCTCATGGTGGCCAACGGCGGGCCGATCCTGATGGTCCAGATCGAGAACGAGTACGGGTCGTACGGCAGCGACACGACGTACCTGGAGGAGCTGCGGCAGCTGTGGCTGCGCGCCGGGATCAACGGGCCGTTCTACACCGAGGACGGCCTGGGTCAGGTGCAGGGCAACCGCACCGTGGTCACCGGCGGCGCGGTCGCGCTCAGCGGGGGTGACGCCGCGGCCATCGCCGCCGCCCGCCAGTCCTTCCCGACAGTTCCGGCGATGTCCGGTGAGCTGTACACCGGCTGGTTGACCCACTGGGCCGACGGTGGCTTCGCCGGATCGAACACCGACATCTCCACCCAGTTGCGGGGTCTGATGGCCGGCCGCCTGTCGTTCAACCTCTACATGATCCACGGTGGGACGAACTTCGGGTACTGGGCCGGCGCGAACGCCGCCAACGACGGCTCCGGCTACCAGGCGGACATCACCACCTACGACTACGGCGCGCCGATCACCGAACAGGGCGGCCCGTCGCGGCTGTACCCGGCCTACCGGGAGATCATCGGCACCGCCCTCGGGGTGACGCTGCCGGCCGTCCCGGCGCCGATCCCCACCATCGTGCGGACCGGCGCCCAGGCGGTGCTGCCGGCCCCGTACGCCTCGCTGTGGGACAACCTGCCGGCCGCGTTGCCGACCCAGACGAACCCGCAACCGATGGAGATGTACGGCCAGAACTCCGGCTTCATGCTCTACCGC